>JAITGJ010000054.1 GCA_031280705.1 Spirochaetaceae bacterium | reverse complement strand
GATATTTCCGAAGGCGAAGGTGATTTGACGCGGAACATTACGCTCAAAACAAAAAGTGAAATTGGGGATCTGGCACATTACTTCAACCGGATGCTTGAAAAAATAAGAAATCTTGTTGTTGTAATCAAAAAACAGGCGGCTTATTTGTTTAACGTGGGGAGCGAACTTTCTGCCAACATGGCAGAAACTACCGCGGCAGTAAATGAGATCACCGCGAATATTCAGAGCATCAAGACAAATGTAACCACCCAGGCAACGAGCGTTACCGAAGCCGGTTCTGTTATGGAACAAATAACGCTGAATATCGATCAACTGAGCGCCCTGGTGGAAAACCAGAGCGCCAGCGTAACAAAATCATCAACGGCCATCGAAGAAATGATCGCCAATATTCAGTCGGTAACGCAAACGCTGATAAAGAATACCGCCAATGTGGAACACCTCGCGGAGGCATCCGATATGGGCCACGCAAGCCTTCAGGAAGTGGCGCACGACATTCAGGAAATTGCCCGTGAGTCCGAAGGGCTGCTGGAAATCAACGCGCTCATGGAAAGCATCGCGAACCAGACAAATCTTCTGTCCATGAACGCGGCAATTGAGGCGGCCCATGCGGGAGATGCGGGCAAGGGCTTTGCCGTAGTGGCGGATGAGATCCGCAAACTTGCCGAGTCTTCGGGTGAACAGTCAAAAACCATCGGTGCGGTGCTGAAAAAAATCAAGGAATCCATTGACAAAATCACAAGCTCAACAGCAAACGTGCTCAACAAGTTTGAGGCAATTGATACCGGCGTAAAAATTGTCGCGGAGCAGGAGTCAAATATCCGCAACGCCATGGAGGAACAGGGCGAAGGGACCAGGCAGATTCTGGAGGCCATCAGCCAGCTCAATGAGATTACCGGCAGGGTGCGGAACAGTTCAACGGAAATGCTGGAGGAATCGCGGGAAGTGATTCAGGAAAGCAAAAACCTTGAAAGCGTAACCCAGGAAATTTCAGGCGGCATGAACGAAATGGCCGCAGGCGCGGAAGAAATCAATACTGCCGTAAACGAGGTAAATACCATCAGCGGCCAGAACAAGGAAAGTATTGATACGCTGGTCCAGGAAGTTTCCCGCTTCAAGGTGGAATAGGGCGGTTAATAGACTTATTCGCTAACCGGCCTGGTAGTCGCCTGCGGCTCCTTCCCGCAGCTTCCACGCGCGCGTCCCCTCCCGCCGTCTAAGCCGCATGGATACGGATTAGACGGTGAGCAAGCACCATCATGGCGGATGACCATCATGGCGGATGAGATGGCGATCGAACGCCGTCTTGCCCAAAAGCGGCGCGGACGCCGCTTTTGGGTATTATAGCTTGAACAGGAGTTCTTCGTAGCCGGGGAAGGGCCATTCGTTTTTAGGAACGATTTTCTCCAGCGCGTCGGCCCGTAGGCGCACGGCTTCCATCGCGGGTTTGACCTTCCCGGCATACGCCTTTGCCTGCGCAAAGGGTTCCTCCAGCGCCTGCGCTTCGGCAAGAACCGCTTCCAGTTTGGCAGTTTCGTCGTAAAGTTCCCCGGAAATATCGGCAATTTTTTTAGCGCGCTTGGCCGGGGCGGTATTATTGGCCCCAACGGACGCCAGCGCCGCCGCGTCTCCCGCAAAAGACGCCGCTGCCGACGTTGCCACGGGGAAGATATAGCGCTGAACCAGATCGATAGTTA
Organism: Spirochaetaceae bacterium; assembly: GCA_031280705.1. Lineage (GTDB taxonomy): Bacteria > Spirochaetota > Spirochaetia > Treponematales > Breznakiellaceae > JAISQV01. Next base: position 7,761 of record JAITGJ010000054.1, on the reverse strand, counting down.
CGCCCGCCTCGATATTTACCTGTTTGGAGTATTTTTCAAGGTAGATATGGCAGCGGCTTTCACATTCCTCACGGGAAAAAACGCCGTGGCGCTCAAACAGCGCGATGGTCTCGCTCCGGGAAAGCACCTGGAGCGCGTCCGGAGCGCTTTTGATATTGGGAAGTCCCCGGCGCTCGGCCTCGCGGAGCCATTCTTCGGCATAGCCATTACCGTTAAAAACGACCTTTTTGTGGGCCTTGTAGGATTCCCGGATGATACTTTGAATCGCCTCGTTTTTGCCGCTTCCGGCGGGCAGCGCCTCAAGTTTATCGGCGTATCCGGAAAGCACCTCGGCCAGCGCCACGTTGAGGTAGGTGTTCGGCGTGGCGATGGACTGGGAGGAGCCAACCATGCGGAATTCAAACTTGTTGCCGGTAAAGGCAAAAGGACTGGTGCGGTTGCGGTCCGATACGTCTTTGGGCAGGGCCGGGAGGCTGGTAACCCCGATTTTGATTTGACTGTTCGCGGCGCTTTTGCCGCTGGATTTTCCTTCGGCAATATTGTCAAAAATTTCCGTAAGCGCGCCGCCAAAGAATATCGAGATAATTGCCGGGGGAGCTTCGTTCGCGCCCAGGCGGAATTCGTTGGCCGCGGTCGCGGCGGACGAGCGCAGGAGCAGGGCATACCGGTCAACAGCCTCCACAACCGCCGTGGCGAAGAGCAGGAAGCGGGCGTTCGATTCGGGATTTTCACCGGGGTCGAAGAGGTTGACGCCGTCATCGGTGGATACGGACCAGTTGTTGTGTTTCCCCGATCCGTTGACCCCGGCAAAGGGTTTTTCGTGGATCAACGCTTCAAGACCGTGGCGGCTGGCCACGGAATGGAGCGTTTCCATCACCAGTTGGTTGGCGTCCACCGCGGTGGAGCTGTTGGAATAAATCGGGGCGATTTCAAACTGATTCGGGGCCACTTCGTTGTGCTGGGTTTTAGCGGGAATGCCCACTTTCCAAAGCTCGTAGTTAAGTTCCCGCATAAAGTCCGCGACCCGTTCCTTTATCGCCCCAAAGTAGTGATCTTCCAGTTCCTGGCCCTTGGCGGGAAGCGCGCCAAAAACGGTCCGGCCCGTCAGCATGAGATCCGGCCGCCGGTCATAAAATTCCTTTTCTACCAGAAAGTATTCCTGCTCAGGGCCCACCGTGGGGAAAACCCGTTTTGACGTTTCGTTTCCCAGCGCGCGCAGTACCCGGATCGCCTGTTTGGAAAGCGCGTCAATGGATTTAAGAAGGGGTACTTTTTTATCCAGCGCGTGCCCGTAGTAACTGATAAAAGCGGTAGGAATGCAGAGCGTTACGCCGGTTTTGTCCTGTTTAAGGAACGCCGGGCTGGTAACGTCCCACGCGGTATAGCCCCGCGCTTCAAAAGTGGCGCGCAAGCCCCCGGACGGGAAGGACGAAGCGTCCGGCTCGCCCTTGATCAGTTCCTTTCCGGAAAACTCAAGGAGTATCCTGCCGTCTCCGGTGGGCGAAATAAACGCGTCGTGCTTTTCCGCGGTAAGGCCGGTCAGGGGGTGAAACCAGTGCGTATAGTGGGTGGCGCCCTTTTCCACGGCCCAGTCCCGCATCGCGGTGGCAACCACGTCGGCCACCTGCGGGGAAAGTTCCTTTTCGCCGTTTTGGACGGCAACTACTTCACGGTATATATTTACCGGCAGCCGCTCACGCATCATTGCGTTGGAAAAGGCGTTTGAGCCGTACATTTCCGTAAGCGGGGTATCGCGGCCATCGCCGTGGCAGCATTCCTCATCACAAGAACTCATAAAATCCTCCGTTATTGAACTTGTTTGACCACCCGCCGGTATCAAAGAAGTCTATGGTATGGGACCGCCTAAAAACCGCGCCGCCATGACCAGGCGCGTTGCCGCGCGGCGGACATTTCCGGATGGGTCCCGTGTGTGTACCCCGTTCCGGCGTTCAATGGGCCGTCATCAATATTAAGCAAGAACCATGCCATGATTAACACGTTCCCGCCGGAAGAGGTTCGTTTGTAAATCATTGTGCAATAATGAATTAGGAGATAATACGCCGGAGGAGGATCCGGTTCTATGGTTATTTTTTACATTTTTGTATTTTCACGGAAAAAAGATACGATTATGTTGCTTTATGGCCTGATAAAACAAGCCCGCGTTTGCGCGGACGGCGGGACTTATCCGGCGTCCACGGAAAGTATGTCGTAGGGGTCTTCCCCCATACGGCGGTGTTCCACCGCTTCAAGGATATGGACCGCGCCGATGGTTTCGGCGCCTTCCAGATCCGCAATGGTCCGCGCGGTGCGGAGGCAGCCGTGGAATGCCCGCCCCGAAAAGCCGAGGCGGTCCATTGACGCGTGAAAAACCCGCCGCCCTTCGTCCGTGAGCACGCAAAACCGCTCAACAAGGGAGGGGGACATACGGGCGTTCCGCCGGACGCCCAGCCCCGCAAAACGTTCCCGCTGGATGGCCACCGCGCGGGCCACCCGCCGCGCCGCTTCCGCGCCGGATTCCCCTTCTCCCCGGTCCAGTTCTTCGGTTTGCGTGGGTACTACCGCCACCCGGATCTCTACCCGGTCAAGCAGGGCCCCGGAAAAACGCCGCCAGTACCGCTGTATCTCTTCCGGGGAGCAAAAGCAAACGCCGGACGGGGCGGCCGCGCCGGCGGATCGCCGTCCGGTTGGCAGGCCGCCGCGCCGCCCGAACCGTCCGCAGGGGCAGGGATTTGCCGCCATTATTAGTTGGAAATCCGCGGGAAGGTGAACCGGCCCTTCCGCGCGGGAGATAGTCAGCACCCGGTCCTCAAGCGGTTCGCGCAGGGCCTCAAGCACATTGATCCGGAATTCCGGCGCTTCGTCCAGAAACAGTACGCCGAAGTTGGCCAGGCTGATTTCTCCCGGCCTGACGTATTTGCCGCCTCCCAGAATGCCTTCGGCGCTGGCCGAATGGTGGGGTGAGCGGAATGGCGGATGGGTGATAAGGCCCCCGCCCGCACAATTATCCGGGCCGCCTGAATCCGGCGGAGCTTCCCCGTTCTCCGCAAAACCGGAGCGCACAAAACTCCCCGCCAGGCTGTGGAGCCGGGTAACTTCCACGGCTTCGCGGGGTTCAAGCGGCGCCATGATCGACGGCATACGCCGCGCGAGCATGGTTTTTCCCGCCCCCGGCGGTCCAAAGACGAGAAGGTTGTGCCCGCCGGCGGCGGCAATTTCCATGGCCCGCTTGTAGCGGCCCTGTCCACGCACTTCGGCAAGATCCCCGTAACGTGTCCCGTCATACGGGCCGTGATACGGGCCGTATGACGGGAGGGCGTTGTGTTTTTCCGCCGCGCCGGGTGAAAGCGGCGCGGCGGGGAAGGCGCCCGTTTCGGCAAACTGCGCGAGGGCGCGGGCGGCCTCCAGCAGGGAAGGCGGGGCCGCAAAGGATGCCGCGCCGGCCTCCTCCGCGATAAGAATCGCCGCTTCCCGTCCGTTTTCTTCCGGCACAACAAAATGACGAATACCCCGGCGGAGTCCCGCGTCCACCGCCGCGAGTACGCCCCGTACCGGGCGGATACGGCCGGAAAGCTCAAGCTCCCCCAGCACCATAAGCGCGTCATGCGCGGCGGGGACCAGTCCCGACGCGGTCATCACCGCAAGGGCAATGGGCAGGTCCAGGGCGGTCCCATCCTTCCGTATCCCCGCCGGGGCCAGGTTGATCAGCACCCGGTCCGGAGGAAAGGCAAAGCCCGAATTACGAAACGCCGCCCGTACCCGTTCCCGCGCTTCCCGCACCGCCCCCAGCGCCAGCCCGGAAATATCCACGCCCGGAATTCCCCGCCGTATGTCCGCCTCAACCTGAATGATGATCCCGTCGCCGCCCAAAGGGGCATAAGCCATAATTTCCATATACCCGTTTCCCCCGTATAGATAGAGTTTGTCTATAATGTGGACACATTATAGACAAACTTCCTTAAAAACCGCATTTTCGCAGCCTTTAGGCGAGAAAATGCAAGGTCTGTCCATAAAGTAACCGACTTTATGGACAGACACTAGATATGGCGCGGGGAACGGATTTTACTTCAATGGAGTTGTCCGGAAACTTCGCCAGCCTGGCGGTGCGGCGGACATACGGACCATGCCGGGCGCTATTTTGAGAATACAACGCTGCCGCAGAGATCATTCAACGGAACATACGGCACATTATATTCACTGGAAAATTTATGCACGGCCTTTTTCGCGCCGTCATAAACCTCGCCGTTGTAATCATGTACAAAAATATAGCCGCCGCGTTCCAGCCGGGGGTAAAAGTATAAAAGTCCCTGATAAATGGGTTCATACAGATCAGCGTCAATACTGACAAACAAAAAGCGTTCGTCAACATCCCGCGCCGTTTCGGGGAACCAGCCTTTTTTGATAACACAATTGGCCGGATATTTCATTTTTTTCAGCACCAGATTGACATCTTTATTGGTAAAATCGTTCTTCTGGGCATGATTATCGTAGCAATTTTCAATCTCGACATCACGTTCATCAAACCCGTCAAACGTATCAAAAAGGTACAGTTTGTGCGCGGGAAAATAGTGATTTATAAAACGCGCAAAATCACCCTTGTATACGCCAAGCTCCGCGACACAGCCGCTGAGCCGTTTCCCTTTAATTTCCCTGGCAACGGTTTCCAGCATTTTATGCCGGACAGTATCATTGGTTGTAAACAGCCGGATAAGCCAGGCAATAATAATCTCCCGGATTACACGCGCACACGCGTATAGCATAAACGCTCCTGATTGGCCAATTAGCGCCGCCCGTACAGCCGGCTTCCGTCTTAATATACCTGACGGATGGACAGACACTAATTACCAAAACTTGTTCCGGGCAAAACCTGAGGAAACACAAATATTTCAAGTAGACAATAATTAGCGGTAAACGGCCCCATCATACCACGGGCGGCGTTTTTTGTCCAGCCCGGCAAAAACCCGGCGGGGGGGGGGGGGGCCGCTGTCCGTTACCGGATCAGCGTGTTCATTTTCGCCTGTAAGGTGGACTGAATATAGGTACGAATCTTGATGCGCACATCGGGATCGATACGCTGGGTAAACAGAAATACATAAATTTTGACCAGTCCGTCCATGCGGGAGCCGAATGTAATCGCCTCGGCCTTGAGGATTGTGCTTTGCAGTTTAATCTGCATGTCCTGGCAGAGGGTATTTTTGTCGAGATCGGGGTCCTCGTGGAAGGCGCAGGACAGGCCCACCACGCTGATATCCTTGATTACGCCCTTGTAATATATGCCGTTCCGGGGAATATTGATGGTGGTGAGCGTTTCGTTTTCCGACGTTGCCCGGATGTATTTGCGGCGGCCCCGGGCGTCCACGGCGAGGAGCAGGACATAGAGCTGCTTGACGGTTTTGAGAACGTCAGCCCGGTCAACTACGGTGTAGCCGCAGGGAAGGCGCATGGCCTGGGCGTATTTTTTGCGCGCGTCATCGCTGTTTGCGGCGGAAAGCACGCCGATCTTGACTTCGCCCAGGGCCGGATCGCCGGTAACGGCGCGTATCCAGGCGTCCCAGTCCTTTTCGGACAGGCCGTCATCAAGGTTGATAAACACAATGGAATCGGGGAAACGCCGGAGCGCATGGCGGAGCCCTTCGTGGCTGCGGACATGGTATACTTCGTATTCCTGCTGGATCAATTCCCAGGCGATCTCATTCTGTATAAGCGATGATGGATAGAGAAAAAAGATTTTCTTTCCCGTCATTTCGGTTTCGTTGCCGGAACCCATATACTTTATGATAGGCGAAAGAAAATGGTTCTACAAGCGATATTTTCGGGAGAAGCGGCGGGTCTTTCGGAGGGATACCGGAAGACGGCGGGACGGGCTTGCCGCCGCGCCGGTCCGCCCGTTTTGGCGGCGGCGTGGCTCGCGGTTTTTGCGGCCTGCGGCGCGCGGACGGCGTTTCCGCCGCCGGAGACGGAATATGTTCTGGGAACCGCCTGCCGGATCCACCTTTACGAAGACGGAAAACCCGCCCTGTACCGGGAAGTTTTCGCCCGCCTCCGGGAGATTGAAGAGCGGCTGAGCGCCCGGCTTCCCGGTTCGGAGCTTTCCGCCGTGAATGCGGGGGCGGGGAAATTTTCCGTGAGCGCGGGGCCGGAATTCCTTTTCGTGCTGGAAAGCGCCCTTTTGTTCGCGGAACAAAGCGGCGGTGCGTTCGATCCCGCCATCGGTCCCCTGGTCCGGCTCTGGAATATCCAGGGCGAAGACGGTGAAGACGGCGCGGCCCGGAAAACGCCGCCCGAAACGGACGAAATTGAAGCGGCGCTTGACCTCGTAAACTGGCGGGATGTGGTGATCGACCGGGCCAGAGGAACGGTGTTTCTCCGGCGGGAAGGCATGGCGCTTGACCTGGGCGGTATCGCCAAGGGATACGCCGCCGATGAGATTGCCCGTCTGCTTGCCGGGCGGCAGGTCAAGCGGGCGATCATAGATTTGGGCGGGAATATTTATCTGTTCGGCGCAAAGGCGGACGGCGTTCCCTGGCGGGTGGGCATTCAGCATCCCCGCGCGGAACGGGGCGCGATTTTTGGCACGCTTGAAGTTTCCGCAAACAGGTCGGTGGTTACCTCAGGCGTGTACGAACGGTTTTTTGAGGCGGAGGGGCGGCGGTATCATCACATTCTTTCTACACGGGACGGCCGCCCGGTGGAAAACGGCCTTCTTTCGGTAACGATAGCCGCCGCCTCCTCAATGGAAGCCGACGCTCTTTCAACGGCGGTCTTTGCGCTGGGCGCCGAACGGGGCGGAGAACTGCTTGCCGGGTTTGCCCGTAACGGGACCGCCGCCGTGCTGGTTTTTGACGACGGGAGCGTCCGGCTCACCGGCGGCGCGGCCTTTACCCTGGAAAACGAAGCGTTCCGCCTCGCGGAACCGGACGGGCTGCGCGCTGCAACCGCGCCGCGCCCGGCGGCTTATGCCGGAGACGCCGCCCAAACGCCGTAACCGCGGAAACTTGCCTACGGCAGCGAGGCCGCCGGGTTATGCGAAACGCTTTGCCAAGACTTGTCCAATCTTTTTTTTGCCAACGCGCAATAGCTTGTATCTATTTCAATGCCGATAAAGGATCTGTTGCCAAAATATCCGCAGGCAGCGCCTGTGGTGCCGCTGCCGCAAAATGGATCAAGAACAATATCACCCTCGTTGGTTGAAGCAAGCACGATGCGTTTTAAAAGATCCAGGGGCTTTTGCGCCGGGTGTTTTCCCTGTTCTTTCTCTCCGTTTCCCGGCGCTGTAATTGACCACACCGATCGCATTTGGGTATTTTCTTTTTTTAATTTGTCTTCGGGAAAACTGCCGTCCTTCATTTCCTTATAGTTAAAGGTATGTTTCGCCTTTTTATCCTTACGGGCCCAGATAATTGTTTCATGGGACGCCGTAAAAAAGCGGCAGCTTAAATTGGGAGCGGCGTTGGGTTTAAACCACGCAATATCATTGAGTATATGGAAATTATTTTTTTGTAAAAGATAGCCGCATTGATAAATACTATGATAGGTTCCTGAAATCCAGATAGTACCTTCTGGTTTTAATACACGGCGGCAGGCGGCAATCCATTCATTATGAAATACGGTATCATGTTCAAAACCGCCGCTTTTATCCCATGTTCCCTTGTTGACATTTACCATTTTCCCGTTCTGACAGGTGAAGCCATCATTTGACAGCATATACGGCGGATCCGCAAAAACCATATCAATGGAGTCTTCGGGGAATGATCGTAATATTTC
>JAITGJ010000030.1 GCA_031280705.1 Spirochaetaceae bacterium | reverse complement strand
CTGTCCGCTGTCCGCTGTCCGCTGTCCGCTGTCCGCTGTCCGCTGTCCGCTGCTATGGCAGGCGGCGGCCCCGTTTCCGGCCCTGCCGGAGAGCATTGACATAGAGGGTTTTTCGGCTCTGTTTGGCATACCGTTCATGGCTTTTAGTGTATCATACCTTATAGTTTTGGAGCAAGCCTTATGGCAATAGGTTTGTCAGGGAACAGGTATATGAGCCTGCCGCAAGACCCGGCTGGTTTTGCGGAGGCTCTTGCGGTTTTTTGGTCTACGGCCCGCAAAACCGAAGCATTGCGGCAGCCTCATATATCAAGGTTTTCCGCCGTTTTATCGAAAAATAATCTGATGCGTATTTTTCTTTTGGGCGCCCTGCTGGGCTGCCTGTTTGTTTCCTGCCGTTCCGTCCCGGAGCGGGAGGCGATTTTTCCCGCGCCGGAGGAAAACGGCCCGCCGGAGAACGTGTTCCCGGAAACGGCGGAGGTACTTCCGGTATCGCCGTTCCGGGAGATATGGGGGTATGTGGTCGCGGGGCGGGAAAACGCCCTGAACGTGAATATGCCCGTAACCGATGTGGGGTATTTCGGGGCGGAACTGGACAGTTACGGGCGGCTGGGCGGCGTTCCTTCCCGGCGGCTTCTCGCCGCCTTCCGGGGAAAGGTACACCTCGTGGTGGCAAGCAACAGCCGGAGCCTTACCCACTTCGCGCTTGAAAGCGGCAGCCGGACCCGGAACCGCCTTGTGGCGGACCTCCTCGAAGCGAGCCGGAATTTTGACGGCCTTCAAATCGACTTTGAATACGTGCCGTCCCGGGACGGCGAGCATTTTCGCTCCTTTCTGGGCGAACTGCGGCGGGGTCTCGGCGGCAAAATACTTTCCATCGCGCTTCCCGCCCGGACGCGGGCCATCGAGAACGATGTATACGATTACGCGAAAATCCTGCCCCTGGTGGACCGGATTCTTGTCATGGCCTACGACGAACATTGGTCCGGGAGCAGGCCCGGCCCCATCGCGTCCCTTGAATGGTGCAAAAATATCGCCCGCTACAGCCTCTCCACCGTGGGCGCGGAAAAACTTATCATGGGGATTCCCTTTTATGGCCGCACCTGGGGCAGCGTAAACCCAAACCGGGCGTTTTTCTATTCCGGCATTGAGCGGATAAAAACCGAAAACCAGATTACCGAAATCGAGCGGGTAAACGGCATTCCCAGTTTTTCCTACGAGACGAGCCTGGTCATTACCGCCTGGTACGAAGACAGCTACTCCCTTTCCGACAAACTTGAAACCTACCGGGACATGGGCATCAAAGCCGTGGGATTCTGGTCCATCGGACAGGAAACGCCTGATGTCTGGCGTCTGCTCACCGTTGAATAGGCCGGTTTTCCCGGTGGAAGCGGCCCGGCAAGGCCGTCCGGCCTTATCCCCGTCTTCACCGGGACGCGGTACGTTTATTTCCTCTCTATTTGAGCGATTTTGGCCGGAATGACATGAAGCACAGAAAGTCCTGTACATAAAATAAAGGTTCCAAACCATGGGGCCGGCTACCATCGCCTCCTCGCCATAATCCGGAACCTTGTAACAGGGTAATTAGAGTCTGTCTATAATGTGGACACATTATAGACAGACTTCCTTGAAAATCGCATTTTCGCAGCCATTAGGCGAGAAAATGCAAGGTCTGTCCGCAAAGTAACCGACTTTGTGGACAGACACTAATTATAAACGGGGATATTGTCTCGGGGAGTTTTGGACAAAATCACCATCCAGGCACTGAAAGAGCATGAGACGGTGAAAAAGACCAGGCCCCGCTTTCCATGTCTTTTTTACAAAATTTCAAAAAACCGCTTGACAAAAATCATCTATAATATATAATGTCTCTATTCTTACTAAGAATTAGGAGGCCAATATGGCAAAAGCGGAAAAAATCACGGACCTCATAGGGAAGACCCCTATCGTCAAAATCAACAAACTCAACCAAAGCGGCGCGATAGTGTACGCCAAACTTGAGCTTTTTAACCCCCTGCACAGCGTCAAGGACCGCATCGCCCTTGCGCTTATCGAGAGCGCCGAAAAAGACGGGCGGATAAAGCCCGGCACGGTGATCATCGAGCCCACCAGCGGCAATACGGGCATCGGTCTCGCGTTTGTAGCGGCGGTCAAAGGGTACCGTATTATCCTGACGATGCCGGAAACCATGTCCGTGGAACGGCGGAAACTCCTCAAGGCGCTGGGGGCGGAGCTTGAACTGACCGAAGGGGCCAAAGGGATGAAGGGCGCCATCGCCCGCGCGGAGGAACTCACCGCGACGATTCCCAACGCATTTATGCCCCAGCAATTCAACAATCCGGCCAATCCCGCCGTGCACGAAGCCACCACGGGTCCGGAAATCTGGGAAGATACCGTCGGCGCGGTTGACATTCTTGTCGGCGGGGTCGGCACGGGCGGTACGGTAACGGGCGCGGGAAAATTCCTTAAGGCAAAGAAGGCGTCCGTGCGGGTAGTCGCCGTGGAACCGGCGGCGTCTCCGGTATTGTCGGGCGGACAGGCGGGGTCCCACAAGATTCAGGGAATCGGCGCCGGTTTTGTCCCCCAGGTTTACGACGCGAGCGTCATCGACGAAATCTATCAAACCGATGACGTCAAGGCGGGAAACACCGCCCGCGCCCTCGCAAAACAGGAGGGAATCCTCGTGGGAATCTCCTCCGGCGCGGTGCTGGAAGCGGCCCTTGCCGTCGCGAAGCGGAGCGAAAATAACGGAAAGACCATCGTGGCCGTCCTCCCCGATACGGGAGAACGCTACCTTTCCACCTGGCTCTGGGAAGACTAACGGATGACCCCGCGCGGGGACCTTCCCGTGCAGGGAATCTCCGCACAGCGCTCTAACAAAGGCGGCGCATCCGCGCCGCCTTTGTCCGGTACCTTTTGTGCATTAAAGCAGCGCTTTCTCCGGGCAGACCGGCCAAGCCGAAGGGCAGCCGTCAATTACGCGTATGGACACGTGAGGCGCCATTTGTCCTAAACTTTGTTAACTGTCCCGGAGGGCGGGGTATTATACCTCACGGCGGATAAATCAGTGCTTCCTTAGCGGTATTCCTGCCAGGCTTTGATCTCCGGGCCGCTTCCTCCGCGCACCCAGGCAAGGGCGTCGATAAATTCCCGCGCGGCTTTTATGTTGGTAAAAAGCGGAATATCAAAATCAACCGCCATGCGCCGGATCAAATAATCGTTTTTAAGCTCCGTTTCCCGGTTGTTTTTCGGGATATTAATAATCAGATCCACTTCCCGGTTTTTGATTAATCCGGCGATATTGGGTTCCTTCGATTCAAGGGGCCAGTTGAGGGGCGTTGCGGGAACATTATTGCCCGAAAGGAATTTCGCCGTGCCCCGCGATGCGCAGAGTTCGTACCCCATTTCTACCAAAAGCCGCGCCGAATCCAGAAAATCGAGTTTTTCTTCCATGGTGCCCGTGGAAAGGAGAACGCGCTTTTTTGGAACCTGATACCCTACCGAAAGCAGCGCCTTGAAAAACGCATCGTGCATATCTGTGCCGATGCAGCCTACTTCGCCGGTGGAGGCCATTTCCACACCGGCAATCGGATCGGCGCCGTGGAGCCGGGAGTAGGAAAACTGCGCGGCCTTGACGCCTACCCATTCGAGGTCAAGCGTAGAGGCGATTTCCTTCCGGACCGGTTCATCGAGCATGGCGCGCACGGCGAGTTCTATCATATTGACGCGGCTCACCTTGGAACAGAAAGGAAAGCTCCGGCTCGCGCGGAGGTTGCACTCAATAACGAGTACCCGGTTGCGCCGGGCGAGAAACTGGATATTGAACGGCCCGGTAATATCGAGCGCCCGCGCGATTTCGCCCGATATTTTTCGTATTTTCCGGATTGTTTCAATGTAGAGCCGCTGCGCCGGAAATACTACCGTTGCGTCCCCGGAATGAACTCCGGCATTTTCGACATGTTCGGTGATCGCGTGGAACAGTATTTCCCCCCGCTTCGCCACGGCGTCAATTTCAATTTCCTTTGCGTTTTCAATGAATTTACTGATCACCACCGGATGTTCCGCGGAAACATCCGCGGCGAGGCCGAGAAATTTTTCAAGGCTCACGTCATCCCAGGCAACGTTCATTGCCGCGCCGGAAAGCACATAGCTGGGCCGGATCAGGACCGGATACCCCGCTTCCAGGGCAAACGCTTTCGCGGCGGCGAGGTCCGTCAATTCACGCCATTCAGGCTGTTCGATATGGAGCCGGTCAAGAAGCGCGGAAAATTTATTCCGGTCTTCGGCGCTGTCAATGGACTCAGGGCCCGTGCCGTAAATCAGCGCCCCCGCCGCGTACAGTTTTGTCGCAAGGTTGTTGGGGATTTGCCCTCCCATCGAAAGAACCAGGCCGTCGGGCCGTTCGCGCTCGTAAATATCCAGCACGCGCTCCAGGGTAAGTTCCTCAAAATAGAGGCGGTCGCACATATCGTAATCGGTGGAAACGGTTTCTGGATTACAGTTTACCATAATTGAGTACCGCCCCAGTTTGCGCGCCGTTTCCGCGGCGTTGACGCAGCACCAGTCGAATTCCACGCTCGATCCGATCCGGTACGCGCCGCCGCCCAGCACCATGACGCCCCGCCCGGCGGGACCGGCGTCGTCCTGCGCGGGAGAACCGCTTTCCGCGCCCGCGTAGGTCATGTACAAATAATTTGTTTTCGCGGGGTACTCCGCGGCCAGCGTATCGATCTGTTTTACCGCCGGCAGTATCCGGTAATTTTCCCGGAGCGCGCGTACCGCCATTTCGTCCATGCCGAGAAAAAATCCGATCCGTTCATCGGAAAAACCCATGCGCTTTGCCCGGGCAAGAAGTTCCCGTTCGGGGATCTCCTCTCCGGCGGCGCGGAGCTGTTTTTCCACTTCGAGCACATGCGCCATTTTGTGGAGAAACCACGGATCAATTTTGGTAAGCCGGTGTATCCGCTCCACGGACCAGCCCTCAAGGAGCGCGCGGTAAATGATAAACACGCGCCGGTCCGTAGGCCGCGCCAGTGCTTCGCGGATATTTTTTACTCCCGCGCCGCAGTATTCATCCTCCGCGGCAAGTCCCGGCGCGGACAGGCCGGTCATTCTAAGGGCCTTTTGCAGGGCTTCCTCAAAACCGCGCCCAATCGACATTACTTCCCCGACAGATTTCATTTCTGATCCGATGCGGACATCGACATTTTTGAATTTCGCAAGGTCCCAGCGCGGTATTTTTACGACACAGTAATCCAGCGCGGGCTCAAAACAGGATTTGGTAACCTTGGTGATCCGGTTTTCAATGTCCATGAGGGAATAGCCCAGGGAAAGTTTTGCCGCCACAAAGGCCAGCGGATACCCCGTCGCCTTGGACGCCAGGGCCGATGACCGGGAAAGCCGGGCGTTCACCTCGATGATGCGGTAATCTTCCGATGACCGGGAAAGCGCATACTGAATGTTGCATTCACCCACAATGCCCAGATGCCGTATTACTTCGATAGAGATTCTGCGGAGTTTGTGATACTCCGCATCGGTGAGGGTTTGGGACGGCGCGACAACAATACTTTCTCCGGTATGGATTCCCAGCGGATCGAAATTTTCCATATTACAGACCGTAATGCAGTTATCGTGGACATCGCGCACCACTTCATATTCAATTTCCTTCCAGCCGCCGAGCCATTCTTCGATCAGCGCCTGGGGCGCTTCACCGCCGCGGCGATAGTCCGCGCCGCCCGAAGCGGTATTGCGCTGCGCGAACGCCCGGCCGGCGCGGCGGCGCAGTTCCCCTTCGTTCCGGCAAATCCCCGATCCCGCGCCGCCCAGGGCATAGGCCGCCCGCATCATGACGGGGTAGCCGATCTCCGCCGCCGCGCGCACCGCGTCTTCTGTCGAGGTAACCGCGTTACTGCGCGGGGTAAGCGCGCCGATCTCGCGGAGGCGGCCGGTAAACCGTTCGCGGTCTTCGGTATCTTCAATCGCGCGGATGGGCGTGCCAAGCACCCGGACGCCGTACTTGTACAGAATGCCCTCCCGGTCCAGCGCCACGCCGCAGTTAAGCGCCGTCTGCCCGCCGAAAGAGAGGAGAATGCCGCCGGGCCGTTCTTTTTCTATCACCTGCCGCACAAATTCCGCCGTTACGGGCAAAAAATACGTGCGGTCCGCCATGCCTTCACTCGTCTGAATGGTGGCGATATTCGGGTTGATCAACACGGTTTCTATGCCTTCTTCCCGGAGCGCCTTGAGCGCCTGGGAACCGGAATAGTCGAATTCCCCCGCCTGCCCGATTTTAAGCCCTCCCGATCCCAGCACAAGGACTTTTTTTATTTTTTCGCTTATCATAACGCTTTCCTTTTATGCGTAGTCTTTATTAGACTTGTTCAATAACCCGGTTGGTTATTTCACAAGTCCTGCAATTTTTCGCCCCGGCGCTACGCTTTGGGGCTTCGAAATTGCATTTTTTAGCGGACAGTGATTCATGTTTTACTTTTCCGGCTTTTTACCTGATCGATAAACCGGTCAACAAGGAACTCCGTGTCGCGGGGACCGGGGCACCCTTCCGGGTGGAACTGTACCGCCTGAAACGGATGCCGTGTCGAACGGATGCCTTCAACCGTGCCGTCATTGCCGTTTATGAACCAGCTTTCCCAGCCTGACGGTAGCGTTTCCTCCCGCACCGCGTAACCGTGATTCTGGCTCGTGATGTAACAGCGTTTCGTACCGGTCTCGACACAGGGCTGGTTCTGTCCCCGGTGCCCATAGGGGAGTTTATAGGTATCCGCTCCCGCGGCCAGCGCCATGATTTGGTTCCCGAGGCATATACCGAACACGGGCTTTTCCGCCTGAAAAACCCGGCGCACCGCCGCGATAGTTCTGCCGCAGTCCTTGGGATCGCCCGGCCCGTTGGAAAGAAAAACCCCGTCGTATTCAATTCCCGCCACATCGTAGTTCCACGGGACGCGTACAATTTCCACATTCCGCGCGAGCAGACAGCGAAAAATGTTGGCCTTCGCACCGCAGTCAACCAGAACGATACGCGGGAGGACCGCGTCCGCGCCGCTGTTTTCCGGGCGGAATACGCGGACCTCCGCCGGCGACACATCCGGCACCGGATGCGTAATCATGCCTGAATCGAAAGTAACATCCCGCGTACCTTCAACAAGAATTTTTCCCCGCATCACGCCGCGTTCGCGGAGCCGTTCCGTGAGGGCGCGGGTATCGATCCCAAAGACGCCGGGCACATTGTTCCGGTCAAGCCACACGGGCAGCGAAAGCGCCGCGCTGTAGTGGCTCGGTTCATAACACGCCTCCGCCACGACAAACCCCGCGGCCTGTATCCGGTCCGACTCAAAATGAAGCGGAATTCCCTGCGCGTCCAGAAGCGCTTCCCCGGCCGCGCCTGCGCTCACCCCGTAATTTCCCGCGAGGGGATAGGTCAGAACGAGTATCTGCCCCCGGTAACTCGGATCCGTAAGCGACTGCGGGTAACCGGTCATCCCCGTGGTAAAGACCACCTCTCCGGCCTGTGAACGCGCGCGGCCAAAAGACCATCCCGTGAACTCCGCTCCGTCTTCCAGCACCAGTTTTGCCTGACGCGCCTGCTTTGCCATTACGCCCCCTTTATCCGCCCCGCAGCGTGATCATCATACCGGAGGCGGCGTAAAAGATGCAAGTATGGAAGAAAACAAGGAAGGACGATGCGAAAAATCCCGGTTTTTCCCCGCTGAACCCGGTAAAAAACGAAAAAAGCGGCCACCGGCTTCCTGTTTTGCCGCCGCTTACCGGTCCCCGCACAGTAATCAGCGGCCCGAAACCTTTACGCGCTAGCCCGGAGCCGCTGAAGAAGGCGGCGGGGTGTGCACCGCTTGTTATATGCAGTACCGCCGTACACCATTATTTTATTATTGGCAGTAATAATTCTTTCCATTTGTCATATCCAATTCCCAACAAATGAACACCGTCATATGTATATTCTGGATTTAAATAATTATTTATTGACAATGTTTCATTTATATTCAAAAAAATAATATTTTTATCATTACAATACTTTTCAAGCCATTTATTTACTTGTCCAACTTTTTCATTT
The DNA here is from genome assembly GCA_031280705.1 of Spirochaetaceae bacterium. Taxonomy (GTDB): domain Bacteria; phylum Spirochaetota; class Spirochaetia; order Treponematales; family Breznakiellaceae; genus JAISQV01. Next base: position 1,058 of record JAITGJ010000030.1, on the reverse strand, counting down.
ATACTGTCATAATTTTTTGCATTTTCTGATACAAATAATGTTGATTGAACAATTACTTTTATTCCATTATGCTCTAAACCCATAATAATTTTTTCCATATTCTTTATTATTATATCTACGGGAATACCTTTTCCAATATCATTAATCCCTGCCATAAGAAAACATATTTCCGGGTTCAATTCATAAATACTGGATAATCTGTTTAAAATGCCTTCCGTAGTATCTCCTCCAATACCCCTATTGGCAATATCCATTACCCCTAATAACTCATTCCAAGCGACGCCTTCAGTGATTGAATCCCCCAACATTACAATACGGTACGGTCCTTTTTCATATATAGAAAAAAGAATATTTTTCATTTCATAATGGGTATAAAAGTCATGATAATTTCCAGAAATTTTTATAACCAATTTTCTCGGAATGTCATAATGAATTCCAATTATTACCAAAAGCAATAATGTAATTAAGTTAGTTATTAAAAGACCATAGTGCTGTCTGCTGTCTGCTGTCTGCTGTCTGCTGTCTGCTGTCTGCTGTCTGCTGTCTGCTGTTTCATTGTACCAGAAAATCTCCTTTTTGTCAAGCGGGTAACTTACCCACTGGATTTGTTCGCTAACCCGGTTGTTATCGAACAAGCCTTCGCAAAATGCACTGCAACACCCTAAGCGCAGCGCAGTTTCCGAACAACTCCACAATATTTTATCGGCTATTTTCCTTTTTTCTTGAATTCATCGTAGATTAAGCTATTCTGAAGGATGAAAAAAAGAAAGAATGGCCGCATCAACTGATTGAAAGTCGCGCAGGTTGTTACCAAGAAAACGTTTCATAGTAGCCCATGATTTTTCCATCGGGTTGTATAGTTAAATAGTGTCTGTCCACAAAGCCGGTTACTTTGCGGCCAGACCTTGCATTTTCTCGCCTCATGCTTGCGAAAATGCGGTTTTTAAGGAAGTTTGTCTATAGGGCATCTCTAAAAACTTCAGTTTTTAGAGATGAACCGCTTAAAAATGCGTGTTTCACAGCCCATAGGGCGAGAAACCGCAAGGGAACCTCTGAAA
>JAITGJ010000022.1 GCA_031280705.1 Spirochaetaceae bacterium | reverse complement strand
TTTAAAGTAGAACAACTATAACACACAAACGGAACGGCGCGGAGGCTCATGCCGGAAAGGGTTACGCAGAGGCCCCAGCGAGCGAACTGCGCGAAAAAGGCGGCGATAGCGTTCTGCATCACGCACAATATAAGGAAGTCTGGTTCGCGGGGACTATGCGGGGCCGGCCCGTTGGGGCATTCGTATCGGCCCCGCGTAACAGGTTAATCATCACCGCACATCTTTTGCTTTTTCTTTTTCCTTGTTGATCTTCATTTCCAGCTTGTCTATCAGTTTGTCAATGGCCGGATTCAGATCAAAACCGGTTTCCTTGACGTGGACGGAAACGCCCCAACGGAAATTTACCTTTGCCTCCGCGGAGAATTCCCGGTCGTGCGTCAGCGTCACCAGAAGATCCACAATCAGGTTTTCCGCGTTGTGAATCCGGGCGATTTTGCGGTTAAGGTACTCGCGCCCGTCTTCCTTGAGGGTAAAATGGACCGCCTTAATGTCAATGTTCATGTTTCTGCTCCTTAACGAGTATATGACGAACCCAAATCCAGTTCGTTCCGGTATTTTGCGACGGTTCGCCGGGCAATGGTGATGCCCTGCGCCGCCAGTAAATCCGCTATTTCCTGATCCGAACAGCGGCGGTCTTCGCCGGAAATCAATTCCCGTATCCGTTCCTTGACCCCCGATTTTGAATGCCGGGAACCGCCGGAACCCGCGCCGCTGATGGAATTGCTGAAAAAATGCCGTATCTCAAAAATGCCCCACTCCGTCTGCATATATTTGCCGCTTGCCGTGCGGGACACGGTCGTTTCGTGGATGCCCAGTTCCTCCGCAATGTCCCGCAGAGTAAGCGGCGCAAGGTATTTGGGGCCGTTGGCAAAAAACGATCGCTGGAATTCCACCACCGCCCGTGAAACCCGTTTCAGCGTCCGTTCCCGCTGCCGGATGGAGTGAATAAAAAGCCGCGCGTCCCGCACATTCGCGTTCACATAGTCCCGCGCCTGCCGCTCCTTCGATTCGCGTTCCCCCACGGCGCGCGGCCGCCGCCCCGGACGCGAGCCGGACATCTTTCTGAAAAACGAGTTGATGCGAAGAACCGGAATCTCTTCATCGTTTATCTTGATGATAAAATTGCCGCCCCGCGTAAAAACCTGCACGTCCGGCGTAACATAGCGGACTTCGCCCGGCGTGTACTGGCGTCCGGGAAACGGTGAAAGGTCCTCCCGGATGCGCCGGTAAATTTCCCGCGTCTCGTCCGCCGTCTTGCCAAGCTTCTTTGACGCTTCGTCAAACTTCCCCTTTTCAAGCAGTTCAAGGTATAAAAGCGCCTCTTCCATGCCGCCGGGCGCGCCGTTCAACAGCCGCGCCTGAACCAGAAGCGATTCCCGGTAATCTTTCGTGGCGCAGCCGGGCGGATCAAGGGCGCGTACCGTCATGAGCGCCGCCTCCACAAGGCGGGGGTCCTCGTTCCGAAGCAGTAATTCCGGCGGCTCTTTGTGGAAACCGTCTTCGTTGAGGTTCTGGATGATAAGCTCCCCCATGCGGCGGATGGCGTCGTCCACCGGTACCAGGCGCAGGTTCCACAAGAGGCGCTCCTGCAATGTTTCATCCCGCGCAAGCGCCTGTTCGATAAACCGCCGGTGCCCGTCAGCCGCCTCCGCGCCGCCAGACCGGATAAAGCCCGCGTCCGAGCTTGCTTCAAAGTAGTCGTATTCCTCTTTCGGGGAGCCGTACCCCTCGTCCAGCGAGACCGTACTCCGGTCCGCCGCGACTTCCAGCGCCGGGTTGCGCTCAAGCTCTTCCGCGATTTTCGCGCGCAGGTCCACAACCGGCAGTTCCATCAACTGAATTGACTGGAAAAGCTGGGGATTCATTCTAAGCCGCTGTTCCTGAACAAACGACTGGCGCTGTACCTGCACAAAACCTCCTGAAACGGCGCGCACGCGCCGGCGCATTCGCGCCTCTTCAAATGTGCGCGCGGCGGGGCGGTTTGTCAAGGAAACTCCGCGCGTTTAACCCCGCAAATGCGCCCGTCCCGGAAGCGGGGCCCGAAAGGGGACTTGTGGACAAAAAAAAAGACCCGTGATAATATACCGGTACTGGAGGAATCTATGGCGAAGAAACTGGCGGTTACCGATAAAACGGCCTGTAAAACCTGTTTGACCTGTGAACTGGCGTGCGCCCAGGCTTTTTACAAAAGCACCGACATCCGTCTTTCCTGTATTCACATTGGCGAAAAAGACGGCCAGCCCAAAATCAGTATGTGCGTGCAGTGCGGCAAATGCGCCAAAGCCTGCGGAGAAGGGGCCATTACCGAAAACAAAAATGGCGTCTTTATGCTGGACAAGAAGAAATGCGTCAACTGCGGGAAGTGTATCGCGGCCTGCCCCTTCCAGGTGATGGCGCAGGCCGAAGGCGCGGCACATCCCACCAAGTGTATTGCCTGCGGCATCTGCGCAAAAGCCTGCCCGGCGGAGATTCTTTACATTAAAGAAGCATCCTAGGGAAGCACTGGTTTATGCAACCGGGCATAAATCAGTGCTACTTTAATGTGGTATTTGCGTAATGAAATAAGCAAATACATAGGGAAACGCTGATTGGCGTCAAGTTAATCAGCGTTTCCCTAAAGAACAGCAAAATGCAGTGCGTTTTGCCAAGAATTGTTCAATATCCAACCAGGTTATTGTACAGTTCGATTAACAGAATAGTGTATCGTAGTATGCGTGTCAAGCATTGGGTCAAAATTTCAGGCGGTTTTGGCTGCGGCTATCTGGGTTCGGGGGTCAGGGGTCAGTTTCCCGCTTCAATCCGCTGTATCTCATCACGCATGGCCGCGGCGAGTTCATACTCAAGATTTTTGGCGTGTTCAAGCATTTCGGCGTTAAGGGCGGCTATGAGTTTTTTCCGCTGCGCCGGTATCAGTATGTTATGCGCCTTTTTTAGCGCCTCTATCGTCGTTTCGGCGGTTCCCGCCGCCTCCTCTTCGCGGCGGGTAAGGATAGTCTCAATGGCTTTTTGCACGGTTTGCGGGGTAATGCCGTGCTGGGTGTTGTACTCTTCCTGAATTTGCCGGCGCCGGCTCGTCTCTGCCACCGCCGCCTTCATCGCATCGCTCATCCGGTCGGCATACATAACCACTTTGCCCGCGGCATTCCGCGCCGCACGCCCGATTATCTGCACAAGGCTCGTCACCGAGCGTAAAAATCCGATTTTGTCCGCGTCCAGTATGGCGATAAAACTTACCTCCGGCAGATCGATGCCTTCACGCAGCAGGTTGATGCCGACAAGCACGTCAATTTCACCGGAACGGAGCTGGGTCAGTATCTCGACACGCTCAATGGTCTCGATTTCGCTGTGTATATACCGGACTTTGAGACCCAGCCCCAACAAAAAATCGGTAAGGTCCTCGGACATTTTTTTGGTCAACGTGAGGATAAGACAGCGCTCGCCCTTTGAAACACGCGCTTTGACTTCAGCAAAAATGTCTTCCATTTGGCCTTCGCTGGGGCGAATGTCGATTTCAGGGTCAAGGAGCCCGGTCGGACGGATGATTTGTTCGACAATACGCGCGCTTTCCTCGATTTCTTTGGGGCCGGGGGTCGCCGACACATAGAGGGTCGCTCCTATCCGGCTGCGGAACTCGTCAATACGGAGCGG
>JAITGJ010000013.1 GCA_031280705.1 Spirochaetaceae bacterium | reverse complement strand
AAAATGCCGTGTACGGCGATGCCGTGCGCGGGGTCCTCTGCCTGCCGAAGGGCGGTGTTCCTAACGCCGGAAGGCATCGCGGTGTCCAGAGAGTGTCGAAGGACATGCTCCATACGGTTAAGTAGTGTTCAGAATATCTCCGCTTGCAAGCGCAAATCCGAAAAAAATTCATTTTTTTCGCATGGCCCGGCGGCGCCGCACTCAAAAAGCCCCGGGGAATCCGGTTGCCAATGACGGCTCGAACGTGTCAGACTCTCCGGGTATGACCAAACGGGACCTGGAAAACGCCCTTAACGGGCCGCAGATTGAAGCGGTAACGAATATCGACGGACCGATGCTGATTATCGCCGGGGCGGGATCGGGAAAGACGCGGGTAATTACCTGGCGCATCGCGTGGATGCTTGACCGGGGCATCCCCCAGTCGGCGATTCTCGCCCTCACCTTTACCAACAAAGCCGCCCGCGAAATGGAAGAGCGGGTCAAGGAATTAACCGGAAAAAAACTCCAGAATCTGACGGTAAGCACCTTTCACGCTTTTGGGGTAAAAATACTCCGGGAAGAGATCGCACTGTTGGGCTATCGGAGCAACTTTTCAATTTACGATGAAAGCGACCGGCGGGAACTGATCAAGGAAAGCCTCCGGGAATGCCGCCTCTCGCCGGACGGGGCTGATCTTTACGCGCTGGGGCAGCTTTTTTCCGATGTAAAGGAAGGAAGGCGGCGCTGGGACGGCGCGGGAAAGGAAGCGGCAAATCCTGAATTTGAACGGGTGTACGAAGAATATCAAAAGAGCCTTAAAATTTTTAACGCGCTTGATTTTGATGATCTGCTGATGCTGCCCCTTGAACTTTTTGAAAAGTTTCCCGAAACGCTGCAAAAATACCGCGCGCGCTGCCGGTACATCATGGTAGACGAATTTCAGGATACGAGCCTCAGCCAGTACCGCCTCGCGCGGCTCCTTTCAAACGGCAATATCTGCGTTGTGGGGGATGACGATCAGTCGATTTATTCCTGGCGCGGGGCGAACTTCGAAAATATCCTCATGTTTGAACGCGATTTTCCGGGCACGCGGGTGATCAAGCTTGAGCAGAACTACCGTTCCACCACAACGATTCTTGAGGCGGCGAACGGCGTTATTTCCAATAATACCAACCGGAAGGAAAAAACCCTCTGGTCCGGAAACGGCGGCGGAAAGCCTGTCGAACTTTGTTTTCCCGAACATGAAAGCGCCGAGGGCGATTTCATCGCGGGTAAAATCCATGAACTGTGCGTGCGGGAACGCCTTACCTATGATGATTTCGGCATTCTGATCCGCACCAACGCGCTCACGCGGAGCATTGAGGAAGCGCTCCTCGCGCAGAATATTCCCTACCGCGTGTCCGGCGGACAGAGCTTTTTTCAGCGAAAGGAAATAAAAGACATCATCTCCTTGCTCCGGGTAATTGCCAATCACGATGACGAGGTAAATCTTCTGCGCGTCATCAATACGCCCCGGCGGGGCATCGGGCGGGGAACCGTGGCGGCCCTTTCGGCCCTGGCGCGGAAAAACCATTCGGGACTGTGGGAAGCGATGCAGCGTTTTTGCGATGAGGGAAGCGTGGGGCAGGCCGCGCTGTTTGATGCCGAAGAAGGCGGGCCGGTCAGCGCTTCCGCGCTTTCGGGGATCAAGGCAAGCGTCGCCGCCTTTACCGCGCTTATCGGGGAAGAGCGAACAGCGTTTCTGCGCGACGGCGGAACCGGCGGCGAAGAAAACAGCGGCGCCGGTTCTCCCGGCACGGCGAAACGGCGGCGGACCCTTTCGGAAAAAGTACGCGCCCTGGTTGACCGCGTTGATTACTGGTCCTATCTGGTTTCCGAGCACAGTAAAAACGAAAAAATCGCCCGCTGGAAATTCCTCAACATTGAAAGCCTTATCCGTTCCATCGAAACGTGGGAGCGCGATCCCGATAATCCCGACACGGGCCTGTACGCCTGGCTCAACCGGATCAGCCTTATCACCCGCGATGACCGGGAAGACGAAGAAAAGGGAAAGGTAAACCTGATGACAATCCACGCCTCCAAGGGCCTTGAATTTCCGGTGGTGTTTATCGCCGGGGCGGAAGACGGGATCATTCCCCACTCCCGCGCCCTGGACGACGGCGGCGAAGAAGACGGCGCGCTGCTCCCGCTTGAAGAAGAGCGGCGGCTCTTTTATGTCGCCATTACCCGCGCGCGGGAAAAATTGATCATTTCGAGCTGCCGCGCCCGCCGCCGTATGCAGAGTACCGGGGAGTGTACCCCGTCGCCCTTTCTTGAAGAGATACCGCCGCACCTGGTGGAAGAAACCGAAGCGGACAGGGTATTGAACGAAGCGGATACCGACGCCGTTTTTGCGCGGCTTAAAAGCCGCTTCGGCATGTAGCGCGGCGCGGGGACGGACCGTGTGCGCCGCCGGACAGGGCGCGGACCGGGACGGCCCAGGAAGCGGCCCCGCGATGACAGGCCGCCCTGAAGTTTCGGGCAACATCCGAAACTTCAGGGCGGCGCCGTCTTACTTCTTTACTTCGGCTTTCCAGCCCGATTTTTCGAGCCACTCAAAGCGGTAGCCTTCCACATTGTTTTGCATTTTCTTTTTCAGAAAATCGCCAAAACTTTCCCCCGGCGGGGGAAGCTGGAAGGGCGTACTTTCTGTGGCCCCCGGCGCGCCGTAGGTGTTAATCGCGGCAACCGCGGCCCGGATATGGTCAATCGGGGTGCGAGGACCGATATTGTTGAGCAGGATCAACAGCGGAGTGGGTCCGGCCTTGCCTTCCAGGGAGTATGTTTTGGCCCGCTTCACAATGGCGTCTACCGGGCCGTTCAGGAGGAGGCTGTTGGAGAGTCCCTCGACGAGGGGAACCCCCGCTTTGGTGCTGAACTGGCGGTAGTAGGCTACCCCGTCCTTCTCCAGATCCGGATCGAAGACGGTAATCATGCCGAGTATGCTCTTAATCAGCTCATGGAACTCGTCCTTGTTCGCGCCTTTCAAAAAGGAACTGCCCCAGATGCCCATATTAACCACCCGCATACCCATCGCCTCCTGGCAGCGGAGCTGCCAGGCCGCAACGAATTCCCGCACCAGCGGCACCGAAACCATCGGCGGGCTGGCCCAGGCGTCCGCCAGTGTGATGGAGGCGCAGCCGGGAATTTCCGCCATCAGCGCCTTGTACATGGGTACTTGCAGGTCATACACGATGCGGCGGAACATTTCATGCACAAACTCCGGCTCGGTTACCGCGGCTACTACCAGGTTTTCAAGCCCATAGAGGTTGGACGCAAGGCTCCAGGGCGCGCAGAGCACCGGGAACACGTCCGCGCCCGTATATTCGGTCCAGGCGTGGCAATACTCGATAAGGTAGCGGCAGCGCCCGTAATCAAGGCCCCGGAACTTGATCTTGTCCAGGTCTTTTTCCCCCTTAATGAGAAAATCACTCCGGTTGGTGTCAGGCAGGTGATCGGGATAAAAGTTGATCCGGGCTCCGGCGTTTTCGGCCTCGAAGTCGTAAATATCCATATTCGCCTCAAGATAATCCACACCGGTGTATTCCCATGCCAGCAGGGAACATTCCGCCATGGCCCGGGGCGCGTCCCGGAACAGGTAGTCGTAGGGAAGGCGGCACACCTCCGGTACGTACTCGTTTACCTGGGCGTCGATGGGAGCCCGGGCGTCCGGCCAGTTGGCAATGCCCCCCATGGCCATCAGGTGGGGCAGCACAAAGGTTTTTTGCAGCTTTGCGGCATTGATCTCTTCACGAGTTGCCATGTTCATCTCTCTCCTTTATCTCCTGAAATGCATGCCCGCTTTGTCCCGGCGGACATGGCATGACCCCGGCCCTGCCGCCGGCGGCGGCGCGGAACCGGACCATGCTATAAAAACCGGTGCCGCTCCCTACGGAGCGATCCGGCTTTTTACCGGTCAGGAAAGCGTAAAACGGCGCCATCCAGAACCTGTGCCAAGGGACGGCCCTCCGTGAAAGCGGGACGCCCGGTCCGGCGGTATGCGGCGTACGCAGTTTTACCTTTCATTACGTAATAGAGCTGTTCTGAAACTTCAGTTTCAGAACAGCTTCCGCTTAAAAAAGCGGTTTCACAAGGCTTTAGCCTGAGAAACCGCAGGACGTGTTCCGAAACCAACCGGGTTTTGGAACA
>JAITGJ010000001.1 GCA_031280705.1 Spirochaetaceae bacterium | reverse complement strand
TTCGAGCGCCTCACGCATGCCCCGGTACACCAGAAAGGTGGTTCCTTCCACCGCGATACGCGCCGGGGCAAGCGGATCCCGCCCCGCGTCCAGGTGTTCCACCATCGCCGCCACCACGGTTGCGGAAAGCAGCGCGCCGCGTTTTGTTATCATCGACGTGAGGTAAGCCGCCGTGCGGATGGCGTCAAGTTCGTCCGCGCCAAAGAGCGATCCCACCGGGCCTTCGGCGGAGAGCGGGGCATGCATAAATTCGTTGAGCGTCCTTGTTTGCAGGGTATCCCACGCGAGGAGTTCCCCGCACGCGCGGAATGTAAGCAGGCCGTCCTGCACCGCCTGTTTGAGTACGCGCAAGGTAAGGGGCCCCAGGTACGCCCCGGCACTGGCCTTTTCCAGCGTATACGCGCCGGGATTCTTCGTGCCCGCGTCAAACTCCCGGTCCAGGGGACCAAGACACCGGGGATTAAAGTGGCCGGATTCGCAGACGACAATTTGGGGATTATCCTCCGACATAAACCCAATTTTTGGGATGCGTGTTTCAGGGTAGGCCGTGTTGAAGCCCGTGCCCAGAATAAACCCGATAACCGGTCCCGCCCCGGCGCCGTATTTGTCTTCCGCGCCCTGCCCCGCGCGGGGGGGTATCTGGAGCAGGCCGGAAAGAAGCGTCGCGGCCGTATCGTTTAAAAGGACGATGCGGTCAGGCGCTTTGACGCCGCGCCGCGCGAGGGCGTCCCGCAGGCCCGCGCCGATGCGCCGGCCAATTACTTCCGGGGCGTCGATCTCCTTGCTGAAACGAATCAGGACGCCATCGGAATCTTCCGTTATTTCCATCGGATAGGAAAAACAAAAACCGACGCCTTCGATATTTTTCGCGGATTCGATAAGGGGCGCGGCGGCATCTGCCAAAAGATCGAAAAACCTGTCCGCGCCGGCCGGTCCCTGCGTTCCGGGCATGGCGGATTTGACCAGCCCTTCGGTTTCGGCCCGGCCGTCCGGGGTAAAGCGGACCAGCGCCGCACGCAGATTTGTTCCCCCCGCGTCCAGCGCGATTACCTGCCGGCCCGGCTCAAGACGGGGCGCGGCGGAGAGGTACGCGGGGATCATGGCAAGGCCCGGCGCTTCGCCGCGAAGCCCCCGGTCCATCGCCTCAAGAATATCCCGGATCAATTCATCCGGATCACAGCACTCATAATGAAACCCGTATGCGCGGGCAAAATCATCAAGTTTTTTCGGGTTAAACATATATCCTCCTCAAAGCGGCGTTTTGGCCTGGCCGCGCTCTTTCCAGTATAAGGCATTTTGCCCAAACGTTCACGGCTGCGGCATCATAAACGGCAGCCGCCCGGCCGGGGATTACGGACCGCCTACCGCGCCGGAAAGATATGATGCAGATCCGCGCCGTGCCCGGCCGGAGTTTCGCCCTGCCCCGGCGGATTTTTGCCGGGGGTGATCACGCTCCCGCTCCGGGCGCGTACCAGCCGCCTGATTTCGTGCATCTCCGGGCGGAATTCAAAGTGCATGTTGTCGTAGAGGGCCCACGTGCCGCCCCAGATAAAACCTTCGTTTTCAAAAGCGCGGATCACCGTATCCGGCGGCTTCCAGCGGCGGGAAAGGGGTATGAGCATCCAGGCGGGATTCCGTTCCCGTTCCCACATCCAGTAAACGGCCTTGCTCCGCTCCGCCGCGCCGAGTATGTCCACCGCGAGACCGAAGGCGTGGTAACTCATCCGCGCCGTACCCCGGATTTCGCGCCAGTTGTATCCCCCGATAGAACCAATCCCGGCAAGAAACGTCGCGGTCTCCGCGTCTGTCCCGGCGCGGATTGCCGTTTCGATACGCGCCAGGCGTTCCACAATCAGGGAATGTACGGTGATGGCGCGCCCCAGAAACACGACGCGCCGCAAGTTTCGCTCCATTTCCGTGCGGCCGGCGCCGCCGTACAGGGCCGCGAAAAACGCGGGGTGATATGTTTCCCGCCCGGGGTACTCCCGCTCCGCCTCTTCCCGTATCCGCGCGATGTCCGCCGGTGAAAACGATTCAGGCGGCGGAATATCGTCCGGGTACACCGTAAACCGGTGGGGCCGCCACGCGCGCCGCGTTTCCGCTTCCGGGACGAGCCGGGCATCGGCCCAGCAAAAATACGTTTCCCCGATTTTGATGGTCCAGTCGCCGCCGCGAAACGAGACGCCGCTTACCCGGTCCGGGTAGGTGTGCCAATAGGCGCGCAGTACGGTTTCTCCGTCAACCGCGCTGTCCGCCGCGTCCGTTTCGTCCGCCGCGAGCGGGAACGCGGTGCACAGCGCAACGGCCGCGCCCAAAACGGCGGCGGAAACGGCGCGGGGCCGCCTGAGCGCCTGTTCAAATGGTGGATTCTTGCGGTCTATTGATCGCAAAAATCCCGATTTTGAACAGGCGCTCATCCGTTCCGGTCCACGCGGCAGGTTTCCAGTTCCCGCAGCCGCGCCTGATCCAGCGTGATGCGGAGATTTTTTTCCTGTGTGGGAATAACAAGCCCGCGCGGGCCGTCCTTGACCCGGCGCAAAAATTTAACCCGCGTATAAAAAAGGTCCCCGGCGGCATTGTTCCGGCCCTTTGAATAAAACAGGGCGAGATTTCCCGCATCCAGCAGAATATCGAGCGGCACGGATTTGCCGCTCTTTCCCCGGATAAACACATACGACCCCGCGTATTCCCGCGCGTGCAGCCAGAGGTCCTGCCCCCGGACATGCCGCCGTAACAGCGTATCGTTTTCGGCGGCGTCCCGGCCCACCATGATAAGCCATTCCCGCCGCCGGAACGTAAGCCCGGGCCGCTTCTTTTTGCCCGCCTGCGCGCCCGTTTCGGCGCCGCCGGCAACGGCGCCGTTGCCGGCGGCGCGTTTTTTAAGGCGCTGGTGCAGAACCAGGGGATTTGTCTCGGCAAGCAGACTTTCCAGCGCTTGCCGGAGCCGGGCCGTCTCGTCGTCTTCCTCCCTGATTTCCCGCGCAAGCTCCTCCCGGCCGGTTTTTCCCTTCCGGTAACGGGCGTAGTACTCCTCCGCCACAGACGCGGGCTTTTTCCCGGCATCAAGCGCTATCCTGATAAGTCCGGAGCCGTAGAAATTCTCCGCCTCAAGCCAGGCGTCCCCCGCGCGGATATTTCCCAGATTCGCCATAATAATATCGCCGTATTCCCGGTACTTTTCCGCCGCCGCGTAATCCGCTTCCTTTTCGCGCAATTTTTCGAGCGAGCGGGTCAGCCGGCCGATGCGGGCGCCGTACCATTTCCGCGCGTCCTCCCGGAGGCTTTCAAGCGAGAGCGCCCCCGCGTGCTCGGCGTACCAGGCGTCGAGCCGTTCATTAAATGTGCCCGCGCCCGGAAGCTCCCGCACGGCGTATTCCGCGGAACGGCCGCTGTTGTGCGGCGCGGCGTCCGGCGTACCGTCCGGTACACCGGGCATAAAATACCCCCCGGTAATTTCTCCGCGCCGGGGAAGCCGCCGCATGGCGTCAAGAATAATGCCGTCCTCTCCGGTAATAATCACATTGGCCGCGTTTGACCAGAGCCGCGCCCAGAAGAAATACCGCTGTTCCCCCCGCCGTATCACGATGCGCACAACGCGGTCGTCCCCCAACTGGGAGGCGTCCTCAATCCGGCCATTAACGATGCGGGATTTACAAAACTCGGCAAAGCGCAGGGGTTTGGGCGGCTTGACCGGGGGCCGCGCCGTTTCGTGGATGCGGCACGCGCCGGGGCTCAGCGCCACGAGAAGAAAACGCCGTCCCAACTGGTCCGTTCCCGGAATTTTTCCGTACAGTTCAAGGTGCAGCACATCGTATGCGCTCTGATACACCCGTTGAATCTGCGCGCCGGGCAGGGCAAGCTCTGCGAGAACAAGATCGATTTCTTTCCAGTTAAGCGACACGCTCCAGTATAACCACAAGTACGGCCAAACGCCTACCGAAGCCGGAGGCTCCGGGCGCGAAAGCATTTCCGCGATCGCAGGGCCGATGGGGACCGCCGCAGGCGCCCCAACAAACAGGGCGCAGCCCGTGCGAACCGCGCCCCCGCCGCAGACTTGTCTATGCTTCGGCGGCGGCGTCTTTTTCGCGCACCAACTCGCCGATGATTTCAGCGGGGGAACGGTGTTTAATCTCCGCTTCGGAACGGATGTAATTCGCCGCCACCGGATCAAGCGCGTTTAACAGATTTCGCTGGCGGGTAAAAAA
>JAITGJ010000165.1 GCA_031280705.1 Spirochaetaceae bacterium | reverse complement strand
ACATAGAATACTGCAAAGGGCTGAATCGATTTACCCTGAGGACGGAAAAGAAAGTAAACGGGCAATGGTTATTGTTTTGTCTGGTGCATAACATAGGGAAATGCGCGCCCTATTATGCGGAAAGAAGGAGGATAAGGGGGTAAAAAGCGGGGTATATAGGGGTATAAGCGCATGAAACGCCTATTTTTGCGTGCGGATACCAGATATAAATTATAAATAATTTGTGCATAAATATAAAAGTGGTGTTTATAGGGTTTTTAGACAGCCTCAACAGGCCTGTTTACGTGTCCCCGGAGCTTCCGGCTGAACTACCGGCGTTTCCAGACGAACCGCCTCGCAGCCGGGCGGCCGGTAAACGTGCCGGTTAAATTCCGAGGCAGGTACCCACAGCCATTGCCGTATCTATCATGTAATGATCGCGGGGAACGGGTTTTACCTTGCCTGCGGGCACGGAAAGATCCACGGAAGTAATGCCGTTCCCCGCGAGCGCCGCCATGCGCCCGTATTCCCCCCGTGCGAGCAGTTCCGCCGCGGCCGTCCCGAGGCTGGTGGCAAGCACCCGGTCCGAGGCGCTGGGAATACCGCCCCGCTGGACATAGCCAAGCACGGTGGAGCGTATTTCAAGGCCGGTCGCCTTTTCTATTTCCCGGGCAACCCGGTAGCCCGCGGAAGAAAACTGTTCGCGGTATTTTTTTCGCTCTTTTTTATCCATTTTTTCTTCTTCCACGGACCGCGCGCCTTCCGCCGTTACGACGATGGAAAAACTTTTCCCGCCGGCGATCCGCTCCTCAAGGTGCCGCGCAATGGTGTTTATATCAAACGGAATTTCAGGGATCAGAATAACGTCTCCGCCGCCGGCAACGCCCGCGTACAGCGCAAGCCACCCGGCCTTGTGGCCCATGAGTTCTATCACCATGACGCGGCTGTGGCTCTGCGCTGTCGAGTGCAGGCGGTCGATGGCTTCCGTCCCGATGGCAAGGGCCGAATGAAAACCGAATGTGCGATCCGTGCCGACAATATCATTGTCAATGGTTTTTGGCAGCCCGATCACGTTAAGCCCTTCCTGTGCGAGCAGATAGCCGGTCGTGTTGGTGCCGTTCCCGCCCAGCACCACCAGGCAGTCCAGCCCCAGTTTGCGGTAATTTTCTTTGATGGCCTTTACCTTGTCACCGGAAACTTCGTCATCCCCCGCCTCTTTACGGAACGGCTTTTCCCGGCTTGCGCCCAGGATGGTGCCGCCGCGGGTCAGGATTCCCGCGAAATCTTCGGGCCGGAGAATCCGCGCGTCTTCGTCAATAAGCCCGCGATAGCCGTTGGCAATGCCGATAACGGTCATGCCGTAGCGGTCGTGCGCGGCCCGGCACACCCCCCGGATCGCGGCGTTGAGGCCCGGACAGTCCCCGCCCGCGGTCAGAATCCCGAACTTTTTTGTCGCGCTTGCTCTCGTTTTCATACGGAAAGTATAGGGAAGATGCGCGGATAATACCAGATAACGCGGGGCCCTCCGGCCCGGTCTCCGCGCCTACCCGTTGGGAAGGCCGAAAAACCGGTTGGCGTTCTCCCAGAGGCGGGCCGCGAGTTCCGCTTCGTCCACGTCGAGCATTTCCGCCATAAACCGGGCTGTGAGGGGCAGGTACTTGGGCATATTGCGCTTGCCCCGGTGATCAGCGGGGACCATAAACGGACTTTCCGACTCGATAAGGATGCGGTCCAGGGGCAGGACTTCCAGGGTTTCGTGGAGGTTCCGCGCGTTCCGGTACGTCAAATTCCCCGCGAAGGAAAAATAGAGATTGAGCTCCAGCGCCTTTTCCGCATAGGCCGCGTCTTCGGAATAGCAGTGCAGGACCCCGCCTTTTGGAGGCAGCCGGTCCCGCAGAACGTCCAGCACATCGTGGCCCGCATCGCGGTTATGAATAATCACCGGCAGATTGAACTTCGACGCCATATCAAGCTGGGTGATAAAAAGCTCGATTTGGGACTTTTTGTCCCCAAATTTGCGAAAATAATCCAGGCCGATCTCCCCACTGGCGACGACGCGGGGAAGCTGCACGCTCTGCTCAATGGTCTGCATCCAGCCCTTCCCCGGGCTCTGGACCTCGGACGGGCTTACGCCCACGGCGTGGTATACATTGGCGGACGGCTTCAGGTTTTCGTACACCCGGGCAAAGTCATGGAGGCTGTTGCAAATTGACATGAGCCTCGTTACCTGGGCCTGGCGGGCCTCCTGAATGACGATAAGCTGCTCAATGGGGTCTTCGACAATAAGCCCAATATGGGCGTGAGTATCAAAATACTGCATGACTTTTCCAAAGGTAAGATTAGAGGACTCCAAACTGGACTGTCTTTAGTATAACACAGCCGTTTTACGGCGTCAATGGATTTTACGCAAAAAAAAACGATGAATCGGGAAAAACACTTCCCGCTTCCCGGCCGCCGCCATGTTTTTGGCGCTACCGCGCCAGCAAAAAACGGGGGTTTGTGGTACGCCCGTTCTGGTACACCGTAAAATGCAGATGCGGCCCGGTAGAAAGGCCGGTACTCCCCACCTCCCCAATCCGGTCCCCGGTCCGCACATAGTCGCCGGACTTGACGTGCGTCTGATTCAGGTGGCCGTACAGGGTCCGGTATCCGGAATGATGGGAAATGACGATATAGTTGCCCATTACTTCGTTATAGCCGACAAAAGCCACCTGCCCGGAAAGGGCCGCCCGCACGGGAGCGCCCATCGCGCCGCCGATGTCGATCCCCGAGTGGAACTGCCGGGGGCCGCCGAACGGGTCGGTACGGTAGCCGTAGGAACTGGTAATGCCCCCCCGGATGGGCCAATTGAAAAGCGTCCCGACTATCTCATGGAGTTTTGACGGCGCATACCGCGCGCCGGGGATAAAGAGGCTGCTGCCCGTGTTGACCCGGCTGGAAAAAAGCTCGTTTGCGACGCGGATGGCCTCATCGTCCGTTTTGTACTGTTCCGCGATTTTCTCGAGGGTTTCGCCGGTCTGCACTTGATGGAGGATGCCGTCCTGATTGGGGATTCTTAGTTCCTGCCCGATTTGGAGCAGGCGCGGCTGGCTGATATTGTTTATTGAAAGAATGGTGTCCTGATTAAGGCCAAAGGTTTCGGCAAGTTCACTGACCGTATCGTCCGGCAGGACTTTGTAGGAGGAATGCAGGAGCAGGCGGGGCCGCGAATAGGCAAGGGACTGAAGCTCTGAAGGAAGCGCGGAAAGGACGCCTTCTGGCTCGGAAACAGGTTCCCCGGCGGCGGGGGCCGCGTTTTCCGGCGCGGCGGTTTCCGCAAGCGGCGCGTCCCACGCAAAACCGCCGACGCCCCCCTGCTG
>JAITGJ010000138.1 GCA_031280705.1 Spirochaetaceae bacterium | reverse complement strand
GCCTTGCGGACGCGGCGTATGAGTGCGTGGGGCATCAGGCGGCGCTCGCATCTTCGCTTGCCGTCCTCAAGCCTTCCGGCTCCCTTATGGTGATGGGCGTGTACGAAAAGCCCCCGGTTTTTCCGATGAACGATTTTCAGGAGGGCGAGCGCCGCCTCTACACGTCCCAGGCCCATGTTGACGAGATCGCCGTGGCCCTTGCGCGGCTTGCGGACGGAGCGGTCAACGCGGAAAGCCTTATTACCGGGGAAGTTACGCTGGATACGCTGGTGCGGGACGGCTTTGAAGAACTCCTTGCCCGTGGGGAAGAACACATCAAAATACTGATCCGTATTCAGGCGGGTTAACCTGCCCGGCGGTTGGGTACGCCGTAACGGGATAAGCGGCGGCTTTGCCGCGCCATGCGTCCGCCGCCTCTTCGTGCCGCCCCGCCGGGGAACGCGGGCCGCGTATCTTTACCCGCGAGCCGCGTATCTTTACCCGCGAGTCGCGTATCTTTATCCGCGAGTCGCGTATCTTTATCCGCGAGTCGCGGATCTTTATCCGCGAGTCGCGTATCTTTACCCGCGTGCCGCGGATCTTTATCCGCGAGTCGCGTATCTTTTCCCGCGAGCCGCGTAGCTTTACCCGCAGGCCGCGTATCCGGAAACGCGGACGCCCCGCCGGTCCCTTCCCCGCGTGCGTCAAGGACTTTTTACGCTTTACGCAAAAATCCAGGCTTGAGCACACGGCCTCCCCTGCGCTATGATGACGCCATGAAACGCCGTCTGGTTACTTCCGCGCTTCCCTATGTCAATAATGTCCCCCATTTGGGGAACCTTATTCAGGTGCTGTCCGCCGATGTGTTTGCCCGGTTTTGCCGGCTCCGGGGCTATGAAACCCTCTATATTTGCGGCACCGATGAATATGGTACCGCGACAGAAACCCGCGCCGCCGAAGAAGGGATAAGCCCCCGCGAACTCTGCGACCGCTACCACCGTATCCATGCGGATATTTACCGGTGGTTTAATATCGCCTTCGATAAATTCGGGCGGACTTCGACGCCCATCCAGACCGAAGTAACCCAGGATATTTTTAGAAAACTGGACGCGGCGGGATATGTTTCTGAAAAAACCATTGAACAGCTTCACTGCGCGTCCTGCGGGCGGTTTCTCGCGGACCGGTATGTGCTGGGAACCTGCCCGCACTGCGGCTACGGCGGCGCGCGGGGGGATCAGTGTGAAAACTGCGGAAAGCTGCTCGATCCGGCCGAGCTTGAAAATCCCCGCTGTTCAAGCTGCGGTTCCGCGCCCGCGCTCAAATCGACCCGGCATCTATATATCGATCTGCCGAAAATCCGGGAACGCCTTGAGGCGTGGATCGAGGATGCGCGGGTAAAAGGATTCTGGGCAAACAATGCCGTGCAGATGACCCACGCCTGGATACGCGACGGCCTCCACGAGCGGGCCATTACGCGGGACCTCAAGTGGGGTATTCCCGTCCCCAAACCGGGCTATGAAGACAAAGTATTTTATGTGTGGTTTGACGCGCCCATCGGTTATATTTCGATTACCGGAAATCTGGGGGATGAGATCGCCCGCGCGGGCGGTTCCGTGGAGGATGCCGGGCCGGAAAAAACCCGGCGGGACTGGCGCGGCTTTGTGGATTACTGGTGGAAAAATCCCGGCGAGGTGGAGCTTTTTCAGTTTATCGGCAAGGACAATATTCCGTTCCACACGGTAATTTTTCCGTCGAGTCTCCTGGGGACCGGGGAAAACTGGACCATGCTGCATCACATGTCAAGCACGGAATATCTCAATTATGAGAGCGGAAAATTTTCCAAATCAAACGGCACCGGTGTTTTTGGTACGGATGCTGTTGAAACGGGAATTCCCGCCGATGTGTGGCGTTTTTATATTTTCTACAACCGGCCCGAAAAATCCGACGCCCTTTTTACCTGGAAGGATTTTCAGGAAAAGGTAAACGGCGAGCTGATCGGGAATCTGGGCAATCTGGTGAACCGCACCCTTTCATTTATCGTGCGTTACTACGGCGGGGCCATTCCCGGCGCGGCCGGGGACGGCCTGGCCGGGGACGGCCTTCCGGACACGGCTTTCTGGAAGACGGTGCGGGAATACGAAGACGAAATTGCCGCGCGTCTTGAGAAAGCGGAACTCCGTGACGCTTTTCATCATATTTTTACGCTTGCGTCCTTTGCCAACAAAACCTTTCAGGACGGCGCGCCCTGGAAAAGCCGCACGGAAAATCCCGGTGCGGCGGCGCGCCTTATCCGCGATCTTGCCCATGTGGTGCGCGACATTGCCGTCATGATCGAGCCGTATCTGCCCGGCGCGGCGGAGCGGATCGCGGGCTTTTTCGGGTGTACGCTGGACCGGAAAAATCCGGGCGGGAAGCGGCTGCTTTCCTGGGCTGACGCGGGAAAGACCCTTGATTTGGAAACCGTAACGGAAGCGGAAATACTGTTCAAAAAACTTGAGGATGACGAAATTAACGCTTTCCGGGAAAGATATTCCGGGAGCCAAAAAGAACGGGAGGCAAAAATGAGCGATACGGTACCGCCCCGCGCGGCGGAACAGCAGGCGGCGGAAAACGTTTCCCCGGCGGAACGTTTCATGCGGACGCTTGATATTCGGACGGCGCACATTGTCAAGGTTGAGCGGCATCCCAACGCGGAAAAGCTTTTTATCGCAACCCTGGAAATTGGCGGCGAGGAACGGGTTATTGTTTCCGGCCTTGTCGGCCATTACCGGGAGGAAGAACTGCTCAACAAAAAAATATTTGTGGCGTACAATCTCAAACCCGCAAAACTCCGGGGCGTGGAAAGCCGGGGCATGCTGCTTGCCGCGGAAATTGAAAAGGAAGACGGCTCCCTGATTGTGGAAGTCCTTGACGCGGGGGACGCGCCCACGGGAAGGCGTGTAAGCGTCGAGGGCGCGGAAGGTCTTTCCGCGGTTCCGCCCGGAGAAATTACGATTGATGTGTTTGCGTCGGTGCCCCTCGCGGTAGAAAATTACGCGGTGCATTCCGGCGGAAAGGCGCTCCTGCTTGACGGGAAACCCCTCCGCACAACCATCATTGCGGCAGGCGGTGTGCATTAAGCGCCTGGCCCCGGCGGATATTGATGTGTGCGCGGCTTCCGCGCGTTTTCTCCAGTCCGCGTTCTGGGGCCGCTTCAAGGCGCGGTTCGGCTGGGATGCGCGGGCCTTTACCGTTGAGTGGGAAAACGCCGCCGCTACGCCGCTCCTTGTCCTTACGCGGTCCCTCGCGCCGGGGTGCGGGTTTGCCTATGTCCCCTGGGGACCGGAACTGCCGCCGGGGTTTTCCGCCGGAACTGCCGCCGCGCCGGGCCGCGTGAATGACCCCGCTGTTTTTGGTGGTACTGCCATCAGAGATGGTACTGTTGCTTCCCGTCTCCTTACAAAACTCGCGGGGCTGCTTGTTCCTCAT
This sequence comes from Spirochaetaceae bacterium, assembly GCA_031280705.1. GTDB lineage: Bacteria > Spirochaetota > Spirochaetia > Treponematales > Breznakiellaceae > JAISQV01. Next base: position 3,597 of record JAITGJ010000138.1, on the reverse strand, counting down.
CTTTCCCGGCGCATCGCGTTTATCCGTTTCGATCCGCCCTGGGCCGGCGCGGCGCTCCCGCCGCTCCTGGAAAAACCCCTCTGCCGCGCCCCGGCTGATATTCAGCCGCCGGATACGGTAATCATCAATCTTGACCGGAGCGAAGAAGAACTGCTCGCGGACATGAAGGAAAAGTGGCGCTACAATATCAGGCTTTCCGCGAAAAAGGGCGTAACCGTGCGCCGCGCCGGAGCGGAGGAAACCGGCGTGTTTTACGCGCTGCTCCGGGAAACCGCCCGGCGGGACGGTATCGCCATACACGCGGAGCGTTACTACGCGGAACTTTTCGCGCTGGCCGCGGAGTACGGAAATGCGGCCGCGGATGTGCGGCTCTATATCGCCCGCCACGAAGGGGAAGACATTGCCGCGGCGGTAACGCTGTTCCGGGGAGACGAGGCGGTATATCTTTACGGCGCATCGGCGGGCGTTAAGCGAAACCTGATGGCCCCCTACCTGCTCCAGTGGAGCGCGATGCGGGATGCCAAAGCCGCCGGATGCCGGAGTTACGATCTTTTCGGCATTCCCCCCGGGGACGATCCCGCACACCCCATGGCCGGGCTTTACCGCTTCAAGACGGGATTTGGCGGGAATATCATCCACCGGTGGGGAAGCTGGGACTATCCCGCCCGGCCCCTTCCGGCGGCGCTGTTCCGCGCGGCGGAAGGACTGCGCAAAGCGGCACGGACGGCGCGCAAACGGCGGGGATAACGCGGGCCGCCCGCCGCCCCACACACCCCCCGGCCCCTACAAAATTTATTCAGGGCAGGATACACTGAACGCCGATGAATCTTGAAGCTTTTATCCTTGGCTCAGGCGGCATGATGCCCCTGCCGAACCGTCATCTTACTTCGGTGCTGCTCAGGCGGGAAGGAGAACTGTTCCTTTTTGACTGCGGCGAAGGAACCCAGGTATCGCTCAGGCGGCTCAATCTCCGCTGGAAAAAAATATCGGCGATTTTTATCAGCCACACCCACGCGGATCATGTAACGGGCCTTCCGGGGATGCTCATGCTGTCTTCCCAGGTTGACCGCGACGACCCGCTCTATATTTTTGGGCCGCCGCGCATTGCCGAATATATCGAAACGAGCCGCCGGGTTCTCGATATGTATATCAACTATCGTATCGTTGTTACGGAAATTACGCAAAGCGGCGTTGTGTACGAAGGAGCGGATTTTCGTATCCGCGCTTTTTTTCTGCGCCACACAAAACCCTGCGTGGGGTACACGCTCGAAGAAGATGCGCGGCCCGGTGAGTTTCACCCGGACCGGGCGGATGCGCTGGGCGTGGTCCGGGGGCCGCTCTGGTCCAAACTCCAGAACGGCGAAACTGTTTTGACGCCGGACGGCCGGGAAGTACATCCCCGTGATGTTTTGGGACCGGCGCGGCAGGGCCGCAAATTTTCCTTTGTTACCGATACGCTGGCCTTCCCTGAAATTGCGGACGATGTGGCCGGTTCTGATTTTTTTGTCTGTGAGGGAATGTTTGAAAAAGCCCTTGAAGACACGGCCCGCGAAAAAAAACACATGACCGCGGTGCAGGCGGCCCGCATTGCCCGTTCCGCGAATGTCAAGCGTCTCGCGCTGATCCATTACAGTCCCCGCTACACGGAACCCGAACTGAAACGAATACTGGAGGAAGCCCGCGCCGTTTTTCCCGAAACGGTTCTTTCCCGCGACCGCGCCGTTTTTCCCCTTGAATATGTGGATTAGTCCTGTGCAATAAAAAGCATGGAGCCGCCAGACAACTCCCGCCAAAAACATAACTTTCGTCTGGACCGGGATAATGCGCGCCGGGGCCGGGGTGTTGCCGCGCGGCGTGGAGACGGATACTATCAATAAATGAGCGATACTCCCCGTAATCTGGTCCGGCACGGTTCGGTGCTTTCCCTGCTGACCCTCTGCTCGCGTGTTCTGGGGCTTGTCCGGGAAATGACGAAGGCGAGCCTGCTGGGGACCAGCGCCCTGTCCGACGCCTTTTCCGTGGCCTTTATGATTCCCAACCTGTTCCGCCGCCTTTTTGCCGAAGGGTCCATTGCTACGGCGTTTATTCCTGCCTTCAAGGGATACCTCCTTGAAAATGACCGCGCAGAGATACGAGAATTTCTTTCCTGCACCTTTACCTTTCTTACTGTTTTTGTGTCGCTTGCAGCCGGTTTGGGAATGCTGTTCGCGCCGCACATTGTTTCTGTCTTTGGCAGGGTTGAATTTGATGAAACAGTGCTGCTCACCCGCATTATGTTTCCTTTTCTGGCTTTTATTTCGCTTGCGGCATTTTTTCAGGGCATCCTTAACAGCGTTCATGTTTTTGCGCCGTCGGGGGCCGCGCCGGTGCTGCTCAACATAATTACGGTTGCTGCGGCCTGGGGACTTTCTCCCCTGCTCAAAAACCCCGCCCGCGCAATGGCCATCGGGATCATTGCCGGCGGATTTCTTGAGGCTGCGGTCCAGTTCCCGTTCGTACTCAAGCGGGGATTCCGCTTTTTTTTCACCGGCATCAGGCGGGCCGTCATGAATCCCGGCACGCAAAAAGTACTCTGCCTGGTGGGGCCGACCATCATCGGCATGGCTGCGTACCAGATGAACGATCTTGTTTCCACGGCCCTCGCGCGGCGGGCGGGAGAGGGAATTCTGTCAAGTCTGCAGTACAGTCTCCGCCTTCAGGAATTGATACTTGGGGTATTCGCCGTTTCCATCGGTACGGTGCTGCTCCCCGGCCTTGCGGAAGACGCAAAAACGGGAAACTGGGAACGGTACAACGAACGGTTCATCACCGCCATCGGCATCATCGCGCTGATCACGGTGCCCGTAAGTTTTTTTTCGCTTGTTGAGGGGGAAACGCTGATCCGTCTTCTCTTTCAGGATCGGCGTTTTGGCGAAGATTCTGTATCGCTCACCCTTGCGGCGTTCAATTTTCACATGCCGGGCCTGTTTTTTATCGCGCTCAACCGCATCCTCGCTCCGGCATTTTATGCACAGAGCGACACCAAATCGCCCACGCTCGCGGGGATTATTTCGTTTGCGGTAAACATAATCGCGGCGGTGGTTCTGGTGCGCCGTTTCCGGGGAAGCGGCATTGCCGGCGCGCTGACGCTGGCCGGCGTGGTGAATACGGCGTTCCTCCTCGCGTTCCTCGCGCGGAACCCGCACATCGCCGTAAAGCGCGCATTGCGGGAATCGCTTTTTTACACGGCAAAACTTGCGCTATTTTCGGCGCTGGCCGCGCTCCCGGTATTCTTCCTTGCCCCGCGTCTCCGCGCGCTTTTCGCGGGCCGGGGGCGGCTTATTTCCCTCGGCCTTCCCCTCGCGCTTTCCGCGCTGGTGTTTGCCCTGGGGGGAATTGTTCTTCTGGTGATCAGCGGAGACAGGCGTTCCCGCGCCATCGCGCGCCCGTTTTTGGGACGCCGGAAAAAGTAGCGGCGGCCGCGAAACGCCGCGCTTATCCCGGCCATTTGAACCCTCCGTACCCCTGGCCGTTTCTATCAAAAGCAACGCCTCTTGTCAAGCCGGCCCCCGAAGGGGGGTTTAATGGGGGCGGCGCTGTTACGAATTACGCCCACCC
>JAITGJ010000106.1 GCA_031280705.1 Spirochaetaceae bacterium | reverse complement strand
GGAGGTACGTAAAGTATCAGGAAGACGCCGAGCGGCTCAGCGAAGACCACGAACTACAAGAGGGCCTCTTTTAGAGGCCCGCCTTTCAAGCCCCCACCTTTGGTGGGGGTTGTTGACTCCTAAATTCTGCCATTTTTTTACTCCTGCCGATTGTCAAACAACGCTGTTATTTTATTTTCCCAGACAGAAAATTATCTATATCATTTGAATCATTATCATTGCCTTTGTCATCTTCTTCCCGGCCCAATTCATTGAAGAGATCAATAATCTTCTTCAAATTAAACGCGTTCATAACGCTTCCAAATTGAGTGTTCAGATATTTTTCATTTATATAAAATTCCTCCCGTGAGTTATTAATTTTTATGTAACCCTGAATATAAATAAGAAACATATCATTTGCATCAATAATATGAAAACTATATTCTATCAGTCTCTTTTCATATTTTAATTTTATTATGCGTTCTCCCTGTGTTTCTATAAAATAAATGCCTTCTTTTGTTTGTGTGCTTTGATCGTGTAAATATTTTATGTTATCTCTGCTGCAATTTCTTAAAATATAATCATTTATATCAAAATACCGCGCCGGGTTTATATTTCTGTTCCCATGAAGCATTGCTTGAAATGCCTTTTTCCTCAAGTCATAAAATTCTTCTTCATTCCTGCGCCTTAAATCATCCAGCTGTTTCTTTTCTGTTTTTTCCCTATTGGCTTTTCCGGATAGTTCATTATAAGACAATAGTTGTTTCAAATCATTTCGGTTTAAGCTAACGGCATATTTTGTATTTGTCAGTGTATCAATGATGCTGTAATATGAAAAATCAATATTATTTATTGTAATGTCTTTTTTGTAAAAACTGAGTTCTTTTTCTATTGCTTCCTGTATATCATTGAAAGCATTTGATAAAAATTTGTTTTTATCAAAAGAATTATAGTCATTTTTGTTTGCCAAATAGCTTTGTATATTTGAAAAAATTAAATTTGCGTAATCCTTGGCCGTATCAAATATTTTAATCTTTTCTTTGACAGACAATTTTATGCTCTGTTGGACATGAACTAAAAAGAGCAAATATTTCATTATCGTTTTTTCAAGAGTATAAATTTCCATAACATCCTCCTTGCTTTTCAGTTTATCATAGTTTCCGGCATTTGACAACCAATTTTGCCAAAATTTCCTGCTAAAATTCGTCTGCCGGGTTGCGGGATTGCGGCCCTGATCAGGGACCGGAGCGCCTGCGGGCTGCGTCCGCGCTTGCCTCAGTCCCGCACACCGCGCCGCCATGCAGGGCTCAAGCCGCTTCACGGCTTGAGCAGTTGACAGCCGTTGACCGGGCCGCTAGACTTGTGTTCCGGAGCCGCATGGTGAAAAGAATACTTGTTTACGGTTCTCTCAACATCGATTTGGTTTTTCCCGTGGATCATATCGCCGCGCCCGGTGAAACGGTCGCCGGTACAGCGCTGTTCAAAAATGCCGGGGGCAAGGGGGCAAATCAGGCCGCGGCCCTGGCGCGGGCGGGCGCGGCGGTAAGCCTTGCGGGAAAAATCGGGGCGGACGGGCGGTTTATTGTGCGCCTGCTTGAGTCCTTCGGCGTCAATACGGAGCGTGTCGCGGAGTGGGAAGGGGCCACCGGCCAGGCGCTCATTCAGGTTGACCGGCGCGGGGAGAACGCCATCGTCCTTTATCCGGGCGGCAACGGGGCCGTAACGGTGAACGAGATTTACCGCGTTATCGCGGATTTCGGCGCGGGGGATACGGTGCTGCTTCAGAATGAAATTGCCGGCGCCGGAGAAATCATGCGGGCCGCCGGAGAGCGGGGTATGCGGGTCTGTTTTAATCCTTCACCCTGCGATGAAACAATACGGAACCTGCCCCTTGATCTGGTGGATATGTTTTTTGTCAACGAGATCGAAGGGGCTTCCCTGGCGTCGTCGCCGTTACCGTCGTCGCCGTTGCCATCGTCGCCAGAACGCCTGCTGGAGGCGCTTGTCAGGCGGTTTCCCCGCGCGGAGATTGTACTTACCGCCGGGAAGGCGGGCGCGTGGTACGGTTACCGGGAAAACCGGGCCAGGGGGGAGATTGTGGCGCTTCCGGTTGTGGACACGACGGGCGCGGGAGATACGTTTACCGGGTATTTTTTGGCCGCGCGGGAACGGAATTTCCCGGTGGAGCGCTCGCTTGCCCTTGCGTGCAAGGCCGCCTCCATCGCGGTTTCCCGGCAAGGCGCCATGGAAGCGATGCCTTCCGCGGGCGAGGTGTTTGACTAACGGCATTGAGCGGCCGGCCGTTCCGCCCGATAATGGGGATATGAACAGGGAAGAAAAGCCGGAAGACGCGGGGCTGTTCACGGACGCGCCCGCGCCGGATGTGGACCGGGAACCGGTGTATTACTATTCCCGGGAGCGGCGGCTGGAGCGGGCTTCCGACCGGGTGCGTTCCCTGTACGCGGAACCGCCCGCCGGACGGCGCGGACTGCTTGCGTCCCTCCGCGCAAATCCTTCGGGCGTCTGGGTTTTCGTTGCCATTATTATCGTGGCCGCGTTTATTTTTATCTGGTCCGCGCTTGGCCGGGAAAAGACCGGCGGCCTCACGCTTGAGGGTAACCGGATAACCGTAACCGCGCTCGCGTTCCCCGATGCGACATATGTTATGCTCAAAAAAAGGGCCGCCGGGGACCATTACTATACGGGAACGGTGGAAATCGCGCTGTCCGTTCCCCGCGCCGGAAAAGACGCGGAAATGCCTCCCATTGAAACGCGGCAAATATTTTTCTCGCTGGAAACGGAGGAAGAATTTCCGCTCGCGCTTCCCTTCCGCGCGGAGGAAATTATCGTGATAATCCACGCGGGGGAAACGGCCCGTACCTTCCGCGTAAAATCAGGGCGATAAAAACAAACCCGTTCCCCTGCCGCGCCGGACAGTTTCCGTATTTACGGAAACCGGACCTTCGCCCCGGCGGCGCATAACCCGCGCGGACGGGGCGGAAGGAGCGGCCGGTTACCGGGGTTTGACCATGTACTTTTCCAGTTCCGGTTTTTTTCTGAGTTCTTCCACAAGTCCTTCGGCGCGGCCCTTGTTCACATAATCCTTTTTTTGGAAAGAATAGTTGAACCGTGTGTGGATATCGTATGTGCCGGCCATGAGCGCGAAGGCGTCTTCGGTCATAACCAGTTCCTCGTCTGTGGGAATGACATAAACGGGAATTTTCGATTCCGGCTTGGAAATGATCGATTCGGTGTTGCGGGTACAGGCGATTTTGTTCGCTTCCGGATCGTACACGATCCCGGTTCCTTCAAGCCCGTCGAGTATTTTTTCGCGGATAAACCAGGCGAATTCGCCCACCCCGGCGGTAAATACCAGGGCGTCCGTGCGGCCCAGCACCGCCTGATACGCGCCGATATATTTTTTTACCCGGTGGGCTTCCATGTTTTGGGCGAGGAGGGCGCGCTCATCGCCGTCAAGTTTTGCCTTCTGGATATCGCGGCGGTCGGTGTATTTGCCGGTAATGCCGAACAGGCCGGACTTTTTGTTCAGGGCATTTTCCATGTCCGCAGCGGTCATGCCGGTTTTGCGCATGACATAGAACGGCATTGCCATATCCGCGTCTCCCGCGCGGGTCCCCATGACGAGTCCCTCAAGGGGGGTAATGCCCATGGAGGTATCAAAGGAGCAGCCGTTTTTGACGGCGTTTACCGAGGAGCCGTTCCCCAGGTGGCAGATGACAAGGTTTGTCTGGAAGGGGTCTTTCCCCAAAAGGACCGCGGCGCGCTTTGCCGTGTAGAGAAAGCTCGTGCCGTGGAAGCCGTAGCGGCGGACGGAGTATTTTTCGTACCATTCGTAGGGTACCGCGTAGAGGAACGATTCGGGCGGCATGGTCTGGTGCCACGCGGTATCCATAACCGCGCAGTGGGGCACATGGGGCAGCACCTTTTTCGCCGCCTCAATGCCCATGATGTTGGCGGGATTGTGCAGGGGTCCCAGGTCCTTTACCGCGTTAAAAGCCGCCATGGCCGTGTCGTCCACAATCACGCTTTTGGTAAATTTATCGCCCCCGTGCAGTACCCGGTGTCCCACCGCTTTGATCACGCCCATGTCGGGGAGGCAGCCGGTTTTTGGGTCCGTCAATGTTTTGATGATAAGCCCCACGGCATCGGTATGGGTGGGGCAGTCATGCTCAATCGTGATTTCTTCTTTGCCCTTGAGCTTGTGGTTGATAAAACTGCCGCCGATGGTAACTTTTTCTACCACGCCGACGGCCAGAATGTCCTTGGCGTCCCAATCGTAAACCTGATACTTCGCGGAGGACGAACCGCAGTTTAGCGTCAAAATAACCATGATAAACCTCACTCTTCCGTAAATAGTGTTTGTTCATAAAGCCGGTTACTTTATGGACAGACCTTGCATTTTCTCGCCGAAAGGTTGCGAAAATGCGGTTTTTTAGGAACACATTGTGCTGTTTTTTCAGCGGAATATAGATCCTTTTTTCAAAACTTCCGCCTGAAAAAGCCCGCGCCAGGAAATAGTACCACAAAAAAACCGGCCCGGTAAACCCCTGCCGGGCAAGCCCTGTAGGGACCGGGCAGCCCGCGCGTTTACGCCGCGCTTTAAGAGCCTGTTCAACTGGTGGATTTTTGCGGTCTATTGATCGCAAAAATCCCGATTTTCGGGCTCTTTTGGAGCCTGCAAGGTAGAATTGTGGCGTTTGCAGCGCCACAATTCCAGATTTTGAACAGGCGCTAAGACCCTCCCGCCCAGACGCCGTCCGCAAAGCGCCAGCGGCCGCTCTGCCGCTCCGGTTCCCAGGCTTCCATAAACGCGGCGCCGAACGCCTCCGCGTCAACGGCCGCCCGCGCTTTTTCGGGGATAAAGAGTTCCGTCAAAGGATTGCCCGCAAACGCCAGGGGGGCGACGCGCTCCAGGTCCGGGGGAAGCGTTACCAGCGCCAGCCGGTTATTGGCGAAGGCCCGCGGGCCAATTTCGGCAAGGCCCGCGGGCAGGGAAACCGCAGAAATGCCGTTCTGGTAAAAAACGGCCATACCGATACGGATAAGCCCGTCGGGCAAAATTACCGAGGTAAGCTGATTGCCGGAAAACGCCTCATCGTCCAAAACAACAATCCCGGGGGGAATGCGTATCGAGCGGAGCCGGTTATTCGCGAACGCCCGTTTCCCCAAAAAGGTGAGCGAGCGGGGAAGCTCAACCTCCTGGATCTGATTGACCGAAAACGCGTCATCCTGAATGGATGTAAGCCGCGCCGCCCTGATTTCAAGCGCGGCGATCCGGTTCACCGAAAAGGCTTCGTTGCCAATAGCCGTAACCCGATCGGGAATAACCAGGCGGTGAATCATATTGTCAAAAAACGCGCCGTCTTCCACGGTACGGAGGTTTTCCGGAAGGGTAACGCGCGTGATACTGTTCTTTGCAAAGGCGCGCTGTCCAATATCGGTAATGCCCCGGGGAAGCTCGATGCGCGTGATCTGGTTTTCCAGAAAGGCTTCCGCTCCGATGCGGACGATGCCCCGGGGAAACCGTACGCCGCGCAGGTTGCGGCGGGCAAATGCCCGGTCCCCAATCTCCGTAACGGCGAGCATTTCCATGCTGGGCGGGATCACGATATCCCGCTTTTCACCGGCATATTTTACTATCGTAATGGCATTGTTGCGCACGACGGGCACAAAGCCGTCAGCAAAGGGCCCAAAATAATGCCACGCGCCCGCGAAAAAAGTGTATATTCCGGCCCGCTTTTTGCTCCGGGTGTAGTATTCAACAAACGGCTGTTCAAAGGCCGATGTGGCGATATTGACGTTTCTTCCCAGCACAACGGTCAGAATATTATTTGCCGCAAACGCGGATGCGCCGATCTCCGTTACCGTTTCGGGAATGACCACGGAAACCATGTCCCTTCCCGCGAAGGCTCCCGTTCCGATGGCGCCGACCCGGTAGTGGCCCTGCGTTTCGGGAATGACCAGATGGCTGTCCGTGCCGAACGTTCCGGTAATCGTGATGATTTCCCCGTTCAGCGTCCACTCAAACAGGGGTATCTGGGAAAATGCGGCGGACGCCGTCCCCCAAAAAATCAACATCACTAACGCTGTTTTTTTCATCTGTCTCTTGCTCCATTTCCCGCCACGTCCGGCCCTAACCGGGTGTATCATACACGGCAAGTTCCCCCGTGATAAAGGCCCGCGCGGACGTTTCTCCCGGAAGCGCGAGCAGCAGTTCCCCGCCGGCGCCAACGCCTTCCAGCACGCCGCCGTATTCCCGTGGCCGGTCCGCCGCGCCGGCGAGGAATTTTACCGGCTCGCCCCGGCGGTAAAGCCGCTCCCCGATCCGCGCGCGCCAGTCTTTCCCGCCGCCTGAAAGTTCGCCGTAAAGCCGCCGGAGGACAAGGCCCAAAAGGAACCCGGTGTCTTCGGCTTTGTTTTCCGGCGCGGGCGCGGGGCCGTCCGCCTCACTACGGGCCAAAACAATGCTTGTCGCCTTCTTCTCTAAATCAGCGGGGAATGCCGTCTGCGCCACGTTTATGCCCACGCCGGTATACACAAAGGTCCCGTCGCTTTCGGTAAGGATCCCCGCCGCTTTCCGCGCGGAAACGGCCGTTTCACCGCGCGTAAGAATCATAATGTCATTGGGCCACTTGACGCGGACACGCCCTTTGAGGGCCGGTTCGTAATCTTCCACGGCAAGCGATACGGCAAGTCCGGTCCTGAGCGTCAGCGCTTCGGGTATGACGCCGCCTTCGAACCTGAACAGGATGGTAAAATAAAGATTTTTTCCCGCGTCCCCCCGCCAGGACCGTTCCCGCGTCCGTCCGCGTCCCCGTTCCTGATACGACGCGGCGATTACGGCGCCGTGGGGAGCGCCCGCCCGGGCAAGAAGACGCGCTTCGTCCATCGTGCTGGTAACTGTTTCCCGGCAATAAACCGGCGCGGACCAGGGATTAGGTACGGCCAAGGAAGGCGTCAATCCGGGCGAGCAGTTCATCGTAGGTATCCACCGCGGGAATGGCGCGTTCGCTTTGCCGTATCGCGCCGGGGGCGCGGAACAGGCACCCCGCGTCCGCCTCGCGTATCATGTTAAGGTCATTGAACGAATCACCGGCGGCGAAAATTTCCATGTTCATGGATTTGAACGCGATGACGGCGTGGCGCTTGCCGTTTTCCTGCCTGAGCCGGTAGCCGGTGATTTTTCCGCCCGCATCCGTAATCAGGCTGTTGCAAAACAGGGTGGGAAACGCGAGTTTTGCCATGAGGGGTTTGGCGAACTCTGAAAAGGTGTCTGAAAGAATGATGAGCGCCGTCCGTTCCCGGACGGCGCGGGTAAATTCAAGGGCGCCCGGCAGCGGCTCCAGTGCGCCGATAACTTTTTGTATATCCGCAAGGCAAAGCCCGTTCCGGTCGAGTATTTCAAGGCGGAAACGCATCAGCGCGCCGTAATCCGGCTCGTCCCGGGTGGTCCGCCTGAGTTCGGGAAGTCCCGCGGCCTCCGCAAAGGCAATCCAGATTTCGGGCGTGAGCACGCCCTCCAAATCAAGGCACACGATTTTCATGGTTCCTCTGTCCCTCCGCGCGTTTATTAAACAACGCTATGGTATCATAACGCGCCCCGGCGGTCCAGCGTTTTGCTCAACATCCGCATCCATGCGGATTTCACGAAGGGGAGGGCGGCGCGCCGCGTGCCGGCCCGGATGCGGCTGGACGATTCATGAAGTAAACCAATAATAACGCCGGAACCTTTCCCCGGCCGGTATGCTTAAAAAAAGTTTG
>JAITGJ010000085.1 GCA_031280705.1 Spirochaetaceae bacterium | reverse complement strand
CCACAATTACCTCCTCGAGTTCCACGCTCCCGCCCCGGCGCCGCCGGTACGGCAAAACATAGACCTACCCTTTTTTATCGGTCTCTCAAAATAAATCTTAAGGGAAATTTTGGAAAAATGAAAGCCGGATGCGGCGGCGCGGTTCCGGCCCGGCGTACCCCCGCATGGCCGGTTGATGCGTGAACCCGGCGCGGGCGGCTCACGGCTTGCGGTTTGCGGGCATGGATCAAGACCGGAAAACCGTTCATAATGCGCCCATGAAAACCTGTCCCTGCGGTTCGGGCCGCGCCTACGCCGCATGTTGTGAACCCTACATTCTGGGGCGCGAAAAAGCCCCCACCGCCGAGGCTCTCATGCGAAGCCGGTACTCCGCCTACGTGGAGCACGCCGTTGACTATATTATCGCCACCTGCGTGAAGGGCGGCGGCAAGGCCGATATTGACTACAAATCGACGCGGGACTGGAGCGAGGCGTCCACCTGGCTGGGCCTTGAAATCCTCTCCGTGTCCGGGGGCGGCGCCGGCGGTACCGAGGGCACGGTGGAATTCAAGGCCCATTACGAACGAAAGGGACTGCGGGACGTTCACCATGAAACGGCGCAGTTCAAAAAAATCGACGGCGCGTGGTTTTACGACGACGGTACGGTCGCGCCGGTAACCATCGTCCGCGCCGGGCCAAAAACCGGACGGAATGATCCCTGTCCCTGCGGCTCCGGCAAAAAATACAAATTTTGCCACGGGCGCTGAGAAAGCCGTCCCAAACAGCGCCGCCGGGCTGATCCTGGTCCGCGAGAATCCCCGGGAAAAAGACAGGCGCTTGCTGTTTCCTTTAGGTATTTCCCCGCACATTGCGTCTTCCATGCCGGAAGGTTATTCCAATTATTATCACAAGGCGTTTGTGCCGGTATGCGGACAGTTGACCATCGCCGCCGCTCCGCGTACAGTGGAATTCTATGTCCCTCTCTCCGTACCGGCTGGGAAAAGCCCGGCACATTTATAATCTGTTCAATGTCTTTAATTCGCTTTCCTGGAATTTTTTGGTAGGCAGCATTATTACCCTCTTTGCGATGCGGATGCGCGCCTCCTCCACCTACATCGGAACCCTTAACGCGGTTCTCTACCTGGCGTTCTTTTTTCTGCCGGTGGGAAAACTGCTTGCCCGGCGGTTTTCCATCGTCAGGATTTTCGGCCTTGCCTGGACCTGGCGCGCGCTCTGCATGATTCCGGCGGTTATCGCGCCGTTCGCGGCCATGGCGGGCAGGACGGGCCTTGCGCTCTGGCTGCTTCTTGCCGGCGTTTTTCTTTTTCACGTGATCCGGGGCGTAGGCATGATCGCCAACAATCCGGTTTTGAGCCTCATGGCGACGGGCTCCGACCGGAGCAGTTACATGACCCAAATCCAGATTATCAACAGTGCGGTGGGAATGATGGCCGGTTTTGTGGTGGCCATGCTCCTCGGACGGGAACCGCCGCTGATTCTCTACTCTGTTATCATGGCCGGGGGAATTGTTACCGGCATCGCGTCCGGAATGTTGATACGCAAAGTTCCCGATCTGCCGCCGGACGGGGAGGGCGCCGGCGTCCGTTTTGGCGACGTGCTCAAACAGGCGCTTGCCAAAACAGATCTCCGGCAGTTTATCATCATTTTATTTATTGTCGCCATGACATCGGGCGTTTCCCGCGCGTTTATCGTGGTGTACGCACGGGAAATATTCGGACAGAACGACGGTATGGTGTCACTCTATACGGTTTTTGGCGGTCTCGGCAATTTGATGATCGGGCTTTTGATCAAATTTCTCGTGGCCCGGGTCGGGGCAAAACCCATTTTTATCATGACGGTGCTGTTTGGCTTTGTGAGCATGTTTCCCATCGTCTTTTTCCCGCACGGCGGTGTTGACAACAGTACTTCTGCCGTGCTTTTTCTGACCTTTTTGTTTTTCATGCTGAACTTCGGCTTTCTCGGCTCGGAAGGAATCGCGCAGACGTATTTTCTCGCGCTGGTGCCGGGCACATTGATGCTGGATATGGGCATTCTCTACTTCCTTATTTTTGGCATAGCCGGCGCGGGCGGCTCCTTTTTGGGCGGCGTGGCGCTTGACCTGATGAAAGGCGCGGGACTTTCGCCGTTTGCATCGTTCAAGATTTTTTACGCGATACTGATTCTGCTCACCGCCGCCGCGCTTTTTTTGAGCCGGCGGCTTGTGCCGCTTGGCGCGCTGCCATTCCGGGGCGCGATGGAAGTAATGTTTTCTTTCCGCGATCTCCGGGCAATATCTCTGCTGGAAAAACTCAACCGCGCAAGCGATTCCCGTGAGGAAGAGGCGCTGCTCACGGCGCTGCACGACACGCCTTCACAGCTTGCGATTGCGGAACTGCTTGACCGGGCAATGTCGCCGCGCCTTTCCGTCAGGATGGAATCCCTGCGCGCTATGGAAAAACTGAAAACGCTCACGCAGGACGCGGAAAAGGCGCTCATGGACGACCTGATCAATAATCCCTACACAACGGCCTATATTTCCGCGCGCATTCTGGGAAACCACCGCGTGTATTCGGCGATTCCCCTGCTGCGGGAATTGACCAATTCAACGGATTATATGCTTGCCGGAGAAGCGGTCATCGCGCTGGCCCGGCTGGAGGACGACGCGTTCCGGCCCCATATTGAGCGGCACATTCTTGACACCGTCAATCCCCGGCTCAGGATTATGGGCGTGGAAGCCTTCGGCATTTACCGGTCGCCCAATTCACTGTCCGTGCTGCTGGATATTCTCCGCTCGCCGAATCCGCCGCCCTATCTCAAGGATGCGGTTGTGCTCGCCATGGCGTCAATTCTCGACACGCAGAATCTTTTTTATCCGCTTCTGGTCCGCTTCCGGGAAGACGAAAGTCTCGCGCCCACCCTCGCGCTGGACGAAGCCGAATCGGCTTTTGAGTATTATCACACGATGCTGGGCCGGCCCCGGGGCCTGTTTCCCGCGTATCCCCGCACGGACGGGCCGCGTGCGCCGCTTGCCGGTGCGGCAAAAAATCTCAACGGCGCGGTTGCCGCCCTTATGCGTGATGGCGACGGCGCGGGCCTTGCCCGCTGGATTTTGGAACTGCGGGAGGGACTTGTTCCCGCCGTTATCCAGACGGTTCTTGCCGAAGCGGTTTTGGACGCCGAGCTTGCGTCCTACGCCCGGCTTAAACTGGTTATTGTCCAGTGGGCCGCGCGGCAGGTGCGGGTCTGGACCAATCTGGTGCGGGGAAACCTCTAAAAATCCCGCGGAAATAAAACCATTTTCCAAAGCGCCCCGCCGTAGAGCGAAGATTTTTTTGAACAGGCTCTTAAAGTTCCGCCGGAAAACGCCGATACATTGCATAACGGGAGGCTAACCCCTCAGGTTATTTGGCGGTGCGGTCATTTGACGTCCAGACGCATCGCCTTTTTTGTTTTAACCAGGGGTTTACTGCCCCGCCTGCGGGCGGCATTGCCGGTCAGCCGCGCGTACCGCCGTCTCTGGCGCCGCCCGGCGGCATGACGCGGCAAACGGAGAGCACGGGTGTATTTCAGGAAAATGTCCGGGAACAAATGCTATTTATCTCCCATAAATGTTAATGACGCCGAAAAATTTGCCGAATGGCTCAATGACCTGGAAGTAACGGTCAATTTAACCCTTTACAACAACGTTATAAACACGGAAAACGAAAAAGCGCTTTTGGAAAATTTGTCAAAAGAACACCATTACTCAATTATTGACCAAGAAACCAACGCATTACTGGGAAGCTGCGGTTTTGTTGATATTGATCATTTGAATCAAACGGCCGAAGTGGGAATATGTATCGGGAACAAACAGTACTGGAACAGGGGCTACGGGACTGAAGCGCTCATCCTGCTGCTGGATTACGGATTCAAGGCGTTAAATCTGCACAATGTTTTAATCCGGGTGTATGCATTTAATGAACGTGCCGCAAAATGCTATGAAAAGGCCGGATTTAAACTTATGGGGAAAAGACGGGACACGCTGCGGCGGGGAAAGAAAAAATATGATGTTACCTATTTGGATATATTGTATGATGAATTTTATGAAACAAACGCTGCCAGAATAGAATCATTTAACCGGGCTGTTATGCAGGGCGAGCGCACTATGTAGACTTCTGTTCAGAAGGGAAATCGGAATGGAATAACAGACGCTCCAGATAATCCTCCGACCAGGCCATCTGCTGGACGCGGCCCCTGACGCTGGTTTTCGACTCTTTGTCGGACCGCGCTACCGTCAGCGCGATTTTCCGTATCAGCCCAAGCGTTCGCGGACTCCAGTCCTTCCTCACCCGGCAGGCGTCCTCATGATATATCACGTCAAGCATATAATGCAGCCGGTTTTCTATCCCCCA
>JAITGJ010000064.1 GCA_031280705.1 Spirochaetaceae bacterium | reverse complement strand
GAAGGCGGCGGTTTTCAGGCTGTGCGGGGGTAGGGGTACGAAAGGTCCGTGCCTGGGAACGGGAGTTCCGCTTGCACATATTCCAGCGCCTGGTATAAACTAAAGAAAACGGATGCCATAGGGGAAAAACGCTTTGCGCCCCCAAACAGCGTGTAAAGCGGCCCGGCCTTTGTACCTGTCCGTGTCTATAAGGACGACGTTGAGTTCAAGGAGACTGTTTTATGAAAAAAGATTCATTTTTGCGCCGAGAATTCCGGTTTTTTGGAAATAGAAAGCGGGCGGGCGGCGTAGTGGCCACCGCGCTGGTCTTGGCCCTGGCGCTTTCCAACTGTACAGAACCCGCCGGGTCTGCGGATTACCCGGTTACCGGGCTGGATATTTCCCGGCAGATCACCCCGCCGCGTACCGGCGCAGCGCCGCAGGCCGAATTTCCCCCGCAGCCTGAATTCACCGCTTCTATCGAGTGGCGGAAAGCCGGGGACGGAGCGGATGTCGCGGCTTTCGAGGCTGATACCGCATATCAAGCGGTCCTGACGCTGACCCCCGCGCCCGGTTATACCCTCCGGGGAATCACCCTGGACGAATTTTACTGCCTGGGCGCGGCGCGTACGGAATACGACGCGGGCAGCGGGAAGGTAACCATCACCTTCAAAAAAACAGCCGCGCAAATCCAGATAGACGCACTGGATCTTTCCGGGCTGATCATTCCGCCGTGCACCGGCGCAGCGCCGCAGGATGAATTTCTCCCGCCAGACCAATACACCGCCGGTACTATCGAGTGGCAGAAAGCCGATAACAGTCCCGTCGGCGCTCAATTCGCCGCCAATACCGTGTATAAAGCCGTGGTTACCTTGATCGCCGCGCCCGCGTATACCTTTGCGGGAATAGCCGCCAATGCCTTTATCCATACCGGTGCATCGAATGTAACCTTTGCGGTAAATTCCGGGGCTGTAACCCTCTCCTTCCCGGCCACCGGCCTCGCCTGGAAAAAAGCGCGGGTGCCGCCTCAGGCCAGCAGCTACATCAGCGGCATTGCCTGGAACGGCTCCAAATTCGTTGCGGTACGGGCTGGCGGCGAGATGGCCTCTTCCATGGACGGCAAAACTTGGGCTGCGGCGGGTAATACCGGCTTCACGGCTGATGAGTGGATATACGGCGTTACTTACGGGGGGGGGGGGGGAGGCTCCGCAAAATTCATCGCAGCAGGGGATA
The DNA here is from genome assembly GCA_031280705.1 of Spirochaetaceae bacterium. Classification (GTDB taxonomy): domain Bacteria; phylum Spirochaetota; class Spirochaetia; order Treponematales; family Breznakiellaceae; genus JAISQV01. Next base: position 7,374 of record JAITGJ010000064.1, on the reverse strand, counting down.
AGGGTAAAATGGCCTCTTCCGTTGATGGCGTAAATTGGACGCCGGTAAACTCTACCGGTTTCGGCGCTAACAGCGTTATCCGGGGCATCGCATACGGCGGCTCAAAGTTTGCTGCGGTTGGAGAAGAAAGCAAGATAGCGTATTCGGATGACGGCGCAACTTGGACGGCGGTTACCAGCGCTCCTTTCACCAGTAACGACTCTATCTACGCTGTCACCTATGGCGGTTCGATATTTGCCGCGGTTGGAGAAAAAGGCAAAATCACCTATTCCAATGACGGCGTAATCTGGACAGACGCCTACAATATTAGCGGTGATTCCCTCTACGCTATCGCATACGGCGGTTCAAAGTTTGTCGCGGTTGGGAAGAACGGCATAATAATGTATTCCAATGACGTAGACTGGCCCCCGGCGGGCAGTGCAGAGTGGCCCGCGTTTGTGGACGGCATAAACTGGACCACGGTTGCGGACGATAGTTTGCCCGCGAATTCCCTTTACAGTATCGCTTATGGCGGGCCCTCCGGCGCCCAACGGTTTATTGCGGCTGGGGATAAAGGCGGAATGGTCTATTCCGCCGATGGCGTAACCTGGATGTAACGGCTCCCGGAAAACTGGAAAAATTATCGCTGAAAACTGGAAACCGGAACCGGCAATTTTCGCGCTAAAAACTGGAATTTACACCCCCTGAAACCTGCCTTTGAAGGGCATTAAAAGCGCCCCCGCAATATGCTAATTGCGGGGGCTTTTCCCTATTCCTCCCCAGCCCCGCTGACCAGTTCCTTCTTGCCCCGGCTGTCCAGTTTGACCGAAATCGGGTAGTTGGCCGTCAATACTTCAACCTTGTCCCGGATAGTCCCGCCATGCCCGTGGGTCATGGAAGAAGAGAGGCGAACCTCCACCGTATGCCAGCCGTTGCGCCGGGTAAACTCCGCCAGCCCCGCGTTGCGGAAGGAACTCAGCAGGAACTTCCCCTGTATGGTTTCCAAAAGCCCCAGGAGGGCGTCAAAATCCATCTGGGTGTACCCGTCATAATGCCCCTGATCCGAACCGACGTAGGGCGGGTCAAGATAAAAGAACGTCTCCGGCGTATCCCGGCTCCCGATGATCCAAAGGGCATCGCGGCACTCGATTTGTACCCGCCTCAAACGGACGGTGAATTCCTCGGTAAAGGCGGCCAGCTTGTTGGACATTTTTTTGCCGTAGGTGCCTACCCGGTCATAGCCAAACCCTCCGTTCAGCATACAGCCGTAAGAGAAATTGGCCAGCATCCAGATCGCCCAGGCCCGCTTGACCCGGTCGAACATATCCGGGTTGGTGTAAATCACCCATGCCTGGCGGTGCTGTTTCCGGCTGAGGAGGCTCATTTTAATCTCCTCCTCCAGGGCCTGGAAATCTTTTTTCAGCACCTCATAGAAGTTGATGATCTCACCGTTGGTATCGTTGATAACCTCCACCTTTGACGGTTCCTTGGCGAAAAATATCGCGGCCCCCCCGCAAAAGGGTTCGCAATAAATCCGGTGTTCCGGGATCATGCCCAGAATCCTTGAGGCAAGCTGCTGCTTGCCCCCGTAATAAGACAACGGCGTTTTCATTCCCATACGCCATTCCTCCCTATTACGGGCTAAACCTGAAGACAAAATCAGCCGAAACTATACTATCCGATGTGCATCGGTAGGGTAGTACAGCTTCGGCTGGGGGCGGTTTGCTTCGCCTCGTCCGGCAGGGTAAGCTCCTGCCGGGCTTCTACCCGCTTTGGCTATTTTCGAGGCCCTTGGGCCTCTTTCTCCGGCAACGCCGGGGTTTTCCGTGTCAGGCGGACAGGGCGTTGATCTCCTGCCGCCACGCCTGCCGCTCGGCGATTTTATCGGCGTACTCCGCTGTCGTGGCCACGCCCTCGGCGATCTTGACGGCGATATAGTCCGTGTCCGCAAGCTGGCGCCTGAGCGCCTGGATGCGGACGGCGTTCTCCTCCGCCTGTATTTCGGCGGCGGTTTTGCCGATGACGATCATGCCGCTCACGATCCGGGCCACGCACCCCGCCGCCTCAAATTCCGCGTCGGGAATTTCCATGTCCGGCGTTTCAATGCCGTCAAAATCCCTCAGCGCCTCACGGCTGGTGTGATGAACCACGCCGTTCCCTTTTTTTGCCAGATACACCATGATTATCCTCCTGTGTATGTATGTTGACGAACAGGCTGTTGTATAGCCTGTCCATAAAACCCACGCGATGCCAGGCGTTGAAACGCCTCATGTAATTTCCCCGCCATGACTGATAGGCGGCGCGTAAATCCGCGTGGCCCATCCTGCCCGCGCCGAGGAGTGCCTTAAACTTTTTTAGTTTCCGCCTCATGCGGACGGCAGATTCCTTTCCGGGCAGGCGCAGAATTTTCCCCGATTCCAGCAGGGCGTATTTCCCCTTGAGAAAATCCATGCCGTCTTTCAGTTTGACGATCCTCGTCTTTTTCATGTTGACTGTTATATCAAGGGTTTTACACACCCTCACGATTTCAGAAAGGCAGTATTCCAGATATTCCCTGTCGGCGTGTATGAGATACAGATCGTCCATGTAGCGTCCATAATATTTGACGCGCAGTTTTTCCTTGATAAAATGGTCGAGCGTATTCGGATAGAACATGGCCGCTATCTGCGAGACCTGGCTTCCGAGTCCGAGCGAAACGCCGTCTCCGAACACCGAGACGAAGCGGCGGGTGAGGTCCCGGACGCGCTCATCGCGTATATGCCTTTCCAGCAGATTAAAAAGAATGTCGTGTCTCACGTTGTCAAAAAACTTTGTGAAGTCAACCAGCAGGGCATAGCCGTTATTGGAAAAACCGTTATGCCGGTAAAAACGGCGCAGGTGGACGATGAGGCGGCGCAGGGCGAAGTGAACTCCCCCTTACTTTTCATGGACGCGCCGTTGTCATAAATGAGGGGCCGCGAGAGGATGGGAACCAGCGCGTAATCGCAGAGGCATTTCTGGACAATCCGTTCCGAGATATGGACGCTTTTTATATGCCGGGTTTTACCGCGCTCGCGCAAATCGAACTCCACAAAGCCGCTCTGGACGGATTCCCCGGCGATGAGCTTCCGGCGCGTCTCCGCGATGTTCCGCAGGGCGTTTGCCTCATACCGCTGGACGGATTCCTTCCACGCGACGCCCCGGCGCGAGCGTTTGAACGATGAGTATAAATTGTCCGTGTCAATGATTTGCGAAAAATTATCGGCGGCATTAAGTTTTTCGTTCCGCTTCGTTTCGCGGCGGGCCTTCCGCCGCTCATACCGCGCCTCGCGGCGTTCCGCGCCGGTCATATTTATATTCCCTCCCAAAGATAAATTACAAAAAAACCTTGTACGGCATACGCGGTTTGGGGCCTGTTGGCAATCCTCCCCGCGCTTTGCGTAGTATGCCGCGTAACGTCACCGGGCATGAAAACACCTAACGCAGGGCTTCAGAGAAGCCACGGTGTCCATGCAAGAAGCGTCCGCCCGGACGTATCAAGGCGAATATTCGCGGGCCGAAACCCGCAGGGCATTTTCTCCTTCTGTGTCGGGTACCTCGATTGTAAACAATCTACCGTGTGGTACCTCACGGAATCGGGGGCGCAGCCACCCACACTACTCGCAGTGTTGTTGTTGGCATTACCATTGTTGTTGGCATTGCAGAAAGAGGCCGCAGAACCGGAATAATCAGAAAATGCCCTTGTCAACTCTCTTGTTCCCTCCCTTCTTTTTTCTGTTTTCTATCGGCAATAAGCGTCTCAATTTTATTGTTGGCCTTCCGCCATCCCTTCAATAATTTTATCTCAAATTCTATCCGCTCGATATACGGCATAAATGTCGAAGCCTTGACCGGGATCACGTCCTCGCAATATAAAATCTCCTGATGAAGCTGTTCGCAGGCTATGATTGCCCGGTTCTGATACGTCCGCCGCTCCTGAACTTCCGCCTCGTTGACCGGATAAATGGTGTTCCCCGCCGTGATATTCCACATCATGTTCCGCAGGAGCAGACGGACGTTTTTTGAAAACTCCGCGACAAGCTCGTCATAAAAACCTTCCGGCTGTTGCGAACCGGTGTCGGCCTTGAATTTCGCGCCCCGGCTGTGAATACCGAAGTCCCGCAGGATGAGCATGGTGATCTCCCGCCTCATCTTCCGGGCGTTGTGGTAAAATTCAAGTCTCGACAGGCCGCGCCGGTTCTTCAATACGCTCATGCCGCTCCATGCTCCAAAAACCTAAATTTTTTTCGACCGCCGCTACGCGGCGGTAGGAGGGGCGATCCGCGCCCCTGGCCGGAAGCCCCTCCTGATTCCCGCCCCACAAGGGGGCGGGAGGCCGGATTGTCCGTGTCGCTACGCGACACAGAAAGCGGGGGCGCAGCCACCCACACTACTCGCAGTGTTGTTGGAGGCATTACCATAGCTGTTGGCATTGCAGAAAGAGGCCGCAGAACCGGAATACGGCGACGCCTCCCACCACCACATACGGCTCCCGTTATGCCGCTTCACCTTGTATATCACGCTGTCCCGGTACAGCGGGTACTGCGCCTGAAGCCCGCCGCCGTAGTCCTTCTCGTCCCAGACGCTGGTCCCCCATACCTCCCGCTCGGACGGCAAAAACACCGTGTCGCTCTTCCACGCCCAGTTCCCTTTCGTGGACAACAGCCGCCGTATCGTATACAGATAATCCCCTAAAACCCCCTGTAAACCGGTCTTGAAGTCCCCTTCAAGATACGAGGCCATCTCGCTCGCCGCGTAACCTCCCGTATTAGTATCGGTAAAATTCATGCGCCGGGTTAAAACGCAGTTCCTGAAGGCAAACACGATGTGGTTTCGGGCGTTCTCCGTGTCCCCCGCGTGTTTGTAGAGGTTGAACCCGGCGATCATAACCCGCAGGTTCTTGTACGCGCCGTTCCACGAATAAGTCGTGGCCCCGTCATTCAGAGAGGGCAGGTCGAGGTAGTCGGCATACCTCAACCCGGAAAAGTCCGGTGTTCCGGTTCCGTTACACCGCGTCCGCAGAATGGCCATTGCCTCGGCAAGTTCGGCGCCGGTCGCCGGGCCATCGGACGGCGCGGCCCGGATGCCCAGCGCGTCCAGCAGGTTCCGCGCCTTGCTCTCGTCCACAAGGGCGTACCCTGCGGGGCTCATGCTTTCCAGTTCCTCCACCGCGCCACGGCGATCCCGGAACAGAGCCTTGCCCGGCTCCCTGACCGATAACAAGTAAGTCTCCCGGAACAGGAGGGCGCTCTGGCCTACCACATAAGCGTCCGCGTCAATGGCGAATATCTTTCCGCTGTTATCCACGCCGCTGTTGATGTCGATAAACCGGCTGGTAAAACACTGGGTGTCGCCGTCGGCGTACCCGGCGTAGCGGTTCCACGCTCCGGTCTGGGCTTCCCAAAAGCCGTTCTCTGCCGGGGCGGTTTGGTCTTTGAGGAACACCAGATCGCCCGCCGCCGTCTGTACGCCGTCAATCTCCAAGAGGCCCCCGGCTACAATGTCCACGTTCCCCGTGGACGCCGCTATCGGCGCGTCCGGTATGAAGGCCCGCCGGTACAGCGCCCTCGGCGATGAACCCGCCGCGTTGATCCGCTCCATGAGCGTCGCCGCCCCTTCCTTCGCCTCGTCCACCTCGTCGGCGCGGACTTTCAGATACTCCGTGCGCTCCGCAAGCTGTTTAGCCTGAATGTTCGCGGTGCCGTTCTCGCCGCCCACCCAGGGGTCGGTCGTTTCCACCCGGTAAATACCGGCGGGAAACGCCGGGGTCGCGGGGGTCTGCACATTTGCCATATTCTCCTCCTGATTAAAAATTGATGATCCATTGCCCCTCAAGGGCGATGTCCGAATCTTTGTTGATAGCCGTCGTCCGGTGCCTCCGGGCGTACAGCGTCCCGTCCGCGCACAACAGGCCGAACTCCATAATCGTTTTTCCGTTGGCCTCCGTTGAGAGCAGGTCCCACGAAAACTCCACGCCCCCGGTATCGGGAAACGAAACGCCCGAAAAGGGTTTGACAAAGGGGCCGGTAATCGCCGTATCGTCCGGGGTCGGCACACTGCCGCTGGTCCCGAAGGCGATACGGTTTATGCTTTTCCCCGCCGCGTTGCCCGCGACAAGCTGTTCCAGCGCGGTACGCGCCCCTTTCACGATAAGGTTTGAGTCCTCAAACGTTTCAATGAGTTTTCCCTTCCGGTAAACCTTCACGCGGAAAAAGCCGCGAATGCCGGCGCTCTCCTGAAACCGCGTTTTATTCATACAACCTCCCGCAAAATATCTTCACGGCAATATCTGCCGTCAAATCCCGTGTATGAGCCGTCGCATACAATGCCGCCGTCGCACAGACTGCACGAGGGCGTCCAGCTTCCGTTACAGCGCGATAATTGTTTTATCGTGAGCGACGCCGAATCCGTAATAGTTTCCGTGTCCGCCATCGGCTCAACGAAAATGAATGTTTCACACCTGTCAGAGGAAACGTCTGACGGAACTATCGGCAAGGGCGGCGTCTCCCCGTCCGGCGTTATTTCATAGCCGGAGCATCCGGTCGCGCCGTCGCAGATAAAATAGCCGTCGCAAAAAACCGGTTGACAGATTACGCCGGTAAGTGTGCCGACAGCGTTTCTGAACCGGACGCATTTCGCGCTTCCGTCGCAGAGCCACGCGCCGTTACACAGCATCTCCTCGCCCTGATCGCAGAGGAACCTGCCGTCATACCGGAGCGTCCCGCGATAGGGGTAAAAGTCCAGGAGCCGTTTCTTGACGCTTATATCGTGGTGCTCGGTTATAAGTATCTGTTCCACAAACCGGAACCAGTCCGCCACGGTGAGCGATATGTTCGGGTCCAGGAGGCTGTCAAGGAAATCGAAAACCCACGCCCGGTCGCTGTCATTTATTTCCAGTATCTTTACATATAGCCGCAGGAAGTCCTCGGACACCACATACCGATCCCCGAAATGCGCCCGCAACTGTCCGATGATATAGGCCCGCTCGCCCGCCCGCATCAGAAAGAAACTGGCGGCGGTCACGCGGTCGCGGTATTCTTTCGGGGTGTCGTCAATGAGGCGCGGTATGAGCAGGGCGTTTCCGTGTTCCTCAAGTTTCTTCTCGTCCGCGAGGTAGGGAAAATGCGCGTTGAACGCCCTGAGCGCGTCCGCCCGGACGCGGTTTGCGATTTCCCCGATTGCCGAAAACAGGGACAGCCGGTTTTTTTTCTGTATCCCCGGCGGGTGGATAGTTTTCTTTATCCAGTCAATCATATCATGCCCCTGTTTTCGTTACCGCTATTGCCGCCACGATGATCGCGTTCTCCGCCGTCTGCACGTCCCGTTCCGGCGAGAGAATCTCCACGCTGGAGAGTTCCATCGGATCATAGAGCCGAT
>JAITGJ010000012.1 GCA_031280705.1 Spirochaetaceae bacterium | reverse complement strand
CTTTTCTAAACCTGCCCAACACCGCGCAGCGGTGTTGGGCTTTGGGCGTTTACGCGGCGAACACGCCACGCGGGGTTCCCCGGCGGCGTTTTAACGGCGAAAAGGCGTCCGGCTCGCGTACCGCAAAAAAAGTTCCATCTGGGCCTCCCGCTCCGGCGCGGCCCATCCCCAGCCGCCCGGAGGGCTGTCCCAGGGTTTGGGGCCGGCAAAGTGGACGATTTTTGGATGTGCGCGGGAACGGCGGTACTCCTCCCTAAGATCCGGCGGGAATTGTTCCTCGTTGTGCATGGTAATCATGGCGTTCCATTCCATGTTGAGGAGCATGACGCGGCCCCGGCAAAAAACATTCAGCACATCCTGATCGCAAAACTGCCAGTCCCGCGACACGGCAAGGTTAAGCAGTTCCTTCATCGACGCGGACGCCCGAAACGCCTCCGTGTTCATAAGCAGCATGCCCGCGTTAAAATAATCGCGGTTACTGTCAAAGCCGATGGCGCGGGCGTGATAGCGTCCGCGGTTTCCCGCAATAAAATCGTCCCGGCAGGCGGCGACAAGATTACCGTTCAATTCGACCGCGAAAAGATCCGCGAGATCCGCGCGGCAAATCATGTCGCTGTCAAGATACAGCACTTTTTTGTATTCAAAAAGCCAGGGAATAAGGAGACGAAAGTACGACTCCACAGGAAGATACGTGCGGTAAAACCGGTAGCCTTCAATGTGGGCGGCTACATCAACAAAAACGGTGGAAAAAACGGGCCCTGCGCCGCCATTGCCGGTAAGGACGCCGCTTTCCGTCATCGCCCGGAGGAGCCGCCGGTTTTCCTCCGCAATGCCCCGGTGCAGCACAAAAAAGCGGTAACGCGCGCGCCGTACGGCGTTATCCATAATCGACCGCACAAGAGCGGCCATGTAGGGAACAAAGGCATCGTCCGAGGAAAAAACAACCGGATAGAGCGGCGCGTCATCGTCCATGGGAAACATTACTATGGATTTCCCCGCCGGATCAATTATGATAAAAAGACAGGGCTCTGTTCAGTTACGGTAAAACGCGCGGCGGAACGGGTCCAACTCAGTAAAGGAGCCTGCTCATTATGGAAGCATTGCGAAAAAATCCCGCCTGGAAGGGCCGCACGGGGCCGGTGGTCCTCGTGATCATGGACGGCGTGGGATACGGTACATACCGGGAGGGCGACGCCGTGGCGGACGCCAAAATGGATCACCTCACGGCCCTCACCGAAGGGAACCCCCACACCCGCCTCAAGGCGCACGGCAAGGCGGTCGGCCTCCCGTCCGACGACGATATGGGAAACAGCGAGGTTGGGCATAACGCGATGGGTTCCGGGCGGGTTTTCGAACAGGGCGCGGCGCTTGTTTCGGCGTCCATCGCGTCGGGGGCCTTGTTCGAGGGACCGGCCTGGAAGGAAATCATCGCCGCGCTCAAAACCGGCGCGCAAAACACCGCGCGGAAAGCAACGCTGCATTTTATCGGCCTTTTTTCGGACGGCAATGTGCACAGCCACCTGGACCACGTAAAGGCGATGATCCGTGCGGCAAAGCGTGACGGCGCCGCGCGGGTCCGCGTCCACACGCTGTTTGACGGGCGGGACGTGGGCGAAACAAGCGCCCTTGACTATATCGATCCGTTTGAGGCGTTTCTGGCGGAACTTTCCGGGCCGGATTTTGACGCCCGTATCGGCTCAGGCGGCGGCCGGATGTGGATCACCATGGACCGCTACGGCGCGGACTGGGAAATGGTCCGCCGGGGCTGGAAAACCCACGTCCACGGGGACGCGCGCCCCTTCGCAAGCGCCCGCGAGGCGGTCGAAACATTCCGGCGGGAAATTCCCGGCGTCATCGACCAGGACCTCAAGGAATTCGTCGTGGCGGAAGCCGGGAAGCCCATCGGCACGATTGAGGACGGCGACGCGGTGATCTACTTCAATTTCCGGGGGGACCGCGCCCTTGAAATCACCGCGGCTTTTGAAGAAGACGCCTTTGACAAATTTGACCGGGGAAGGCGGCCCGCCGTCTGTTATGCCGGAATGATGGAATACGATGGCGACACCCACGCGCCCCGCCGGTATCTGGTAAGCCCGCCGTCGATAGACCGCACCATGGGGGAATATCTGGCCGCCACGGGAGTGCGAACGCTCGCCATTTCAGAAACCCAAAAATACGGCCATGTTACCTACTTTTTCAACGGAAACCGTACCGGCAAATTCGATGAAAAGCTTGAGGATTACGAGGAGATCAAAAGCGACCTGGTTCCCTTTGAACAGCGCCCCTGGATGCAATGCGCGGGCATTGCCGACCGGGTGATAGAAGCCATCGGATCGGGAGCATACGATTTTATCCGGCTGAACTTCCCCAATGGCGATATGGTGGGCCACACCGGCGTTTACCAGGCGGTGATCTGCGCGATGGAAAGCATGGACCTCCAGTTGGGCCGCATCGCGGCGGCGGTCCGCGCGGCGGGCGCGGTCCTCATCATCACCGCCGATCACGGCAACTCCGACGATATGTTTGAGCATGACAAAAAAACCGGCGGCGTGATCCGCAAAGACGATGGCAGCCCCAAAGCAAAAACCAGCCACAGCCTTAACCCCGTTCCCTGCGTCATTTTTGACCCGGATTTCCGGGGCGAATACACGCGCGACCTTGCCGAAGGGCTTGGCATCAGTTCCATCGCCGCAACCTGCGTGGCGCTGCTCGGGTATCTGCCCCCGGCGGACTACGACAGGCCCGTCATCAATGTGGTGTAAAAAAACCACCCGGGCCGCAGCGCGGCCCGGGTTCACGGACAATGCACGCCGGGGTGTGGTAAAAGGCTTTTGCGGCCGGGCCATAGCATCAGCGCACGACGGGGATCCCGCAGATGAAAGCTGAGACAATCCTGAACCGGTATGACGGCCCTCATGCACCGGCAAAAGCGCCGCGGAAAGACCGGTTCAGCCTGGAATGCCATTTCTGATGACGCCTCAGAAATCGGCCGGGGGATACGGGAGACCATCAAGGGCATTCGGCTGTCTATCCTGGCCATGGGAATTGGCCTTGCCCAAATAAAGGCCCGGCGCCTGTTTGTGGACCTGCGCTGCCACAGCATGGCGAAGTATATCGAAGCCCTTTGCGAAGACACCCAGATGGAGCGGAGCGGGCTTTTCAACTGGCTTTACATCGGGGAAGCCTGGCTCAAGTACCGGAAGGACCTTGAGAGAATCGGTTTCTCAGATGAGGATGGTCCAACCAAACTCCCCTATGTGGAATGGGCCTTAGGCGTCTACCCTAAAAAGGACGTGTTCCGGGTAGTCAAGGAAATGTCGCTCCGCCAATTCATCGGCTTCTCCCGGAGGGAGGCAGCCGCCCCGGCGAAAGAAGAGGTCATGGTAAAGGGGAACAAAATCTATGTCGGAGGCCGGCAGGCGGTTACACTGGATGAGGGGCTGGACCGAAAACCCGGTCCTACCTGGAAGGCGTCATCGAGGAAGCGGGGAAGGCCATGACGGACGGAGAGGTACTTTTTGTAACCCGGCTGTACGATTCGGATGAACTGCGGCGGTTCGGGCTACGGGCGGAGAAGCTCAAGAAGGAACTGCGGATTAGTTCTCATGGGAAAAGGACGGAGTTATGACAGATGATCAGTATGAAGCATTGTTGGGTGAAATTGCCCCCTGTTAAGTGGTGATCTGAAAATCGCGCAGTTCGATCTCCGGAGACGAGAAAAACTGCCGTACTTGCTCAAACAAAAGGTCTCCCCAGACTTGCCGTTTCCGCAAGCTTGCCGGCGCTTGGAAGCGGGGCGGAGCGGCGGTTATTTGGCGCGATACCGGCACTTATGGCTCTGTATCCAGACAGGGACAAATGGAATAAGGAGATTTATACCAGGCTAATTAATTTGATCAATGCATATTCATCAGTTATTCAAGTAAACCACATTGGTTTCCCTGCCAACTGGGTAGATAGACTGAAAAAGTAAACAACCTCTATGAGGCCGGTTTCTCCAGTTTTTTCTTCGCCTTCTCTATCCGCTTGTCCTATAGTAGTTTAATATAATTTCATGGAACTCTGAAATAATCATAGACAGCCGAATTGACCGATTGAAAATCCCGCAGGTTGTTGCGAAGAAACCGTTTCATGTTTGCCCACGACTTTTCTATCGGCTTATAGTCCGGTGAATACGGAGGCAGAAAAAGCAGCCGTACTTTTCCCCCCGCCAGTTTTGCGCAACCGCTTCTTCCGGCGGAACGGCGCGTTGCCCATGATTACCGTATGCCCCCTGGGTATTGCCGCAAGCAAACAGCCGGCAAACCACCGCTCGAAAAACTCTCCATCGGCCGCCTTTTGGTAAGATTCAGCAGCATAATGCGCTCCGTTACACAGAGCGCCCGCGATATTTACCCGTTCAAAGTGATTTCC
>JAITGJ010000229.1 GCA_031280705.1 Spirochaetaceae bacterium | reverse complement strand
CCCCCCCCGCCCCGCCCCCGCCCCCCCCGCCTCCCCCGCCCGGGGGGGGGGGGCCCCCGGGGGGACAGTTTTTTTATCAAATTTCATCTTAACTACCTCCAAAAATTGAACCATCTGGACCGGATACGCCACCGGCGTTTGATTGTGAAAAGCCTGTTTGTAAGACGCTATTTTAAACCACTACCGGAGCGTTGTCAAGTGCCCGCCATGCAGGGCGTTTTTTCGCCGCCGCCCGTTGGACGGGTCATAAACACGTCGATATGGCTTGCCATATCCCGCAGAGGCTTCAGCGCGCGGAAACTGAAGCGCGGCAAAAAGCATCCCCCCGGGAGGAGTCCACACGGGCGGGGCCTGACGGGAACGCGGGAGGGCTACGGGGGGAGTCCCGCCGGGAATGCGGGGTTTTGCCTCCGGCAAAACCCAAGCCCAAACCGCAAAGCGGTTTGGGCAGGCTTGAGTTTTGCGGGTTTTTTTCCGAAAAATATGATACCATCAAAACCGGGCGCCTCATTTCAGTTTTGAATACCAAACATTCGCGGGTAGGTCAAATGGCGGGGCACGGGCGGCAGTACCTTAACAATCGGAACATCGTATGCAGCGGGAACGAAAAAAAGTAATTCTGGTTGACGATAATCCCGTTAACCTGAAATTGGCAAGAAACACCCTCATGGACCGGTACGATGTTTTTACGGTACCCAGCGCGGAAAAACTGTTTCAGTTTCTTGAAAAAAACCTTCCGGACATTATTTTGCTCGATGTGCTCATGCCCGGAATGAGCGGGTATGAGGCAATCGGCATTCTCAAGGGCAATCCCCGCACCGCCGGTATTCCGGTCGTCTTTCTCACCTCCCAGTCGGAAACGTCAAACGAACTGGAGGGCTTTACCCTGGGAGCGGTGGATTATATCGCCAAGCCGTTTTCCCCCCAGCTCCTCCAGAAGCGGGTGGACGTTCATGTCCTTGTGGAATCCCAGAAGCAGGAACTCAAGCACATTAACGAAAACCTCCAGCAGCTTGTTGATGAAAAGACCGGCGCTGTGGTGGCGCTGCAAAAGGCCGTGCTCAATACAATGGCGAACCTGGTGGAATGCCGGGATGATGTAACCGGCGGCCATGTGGAGCGTACCGAACGGTTCCTTGCCCTGCTTGTCGAGGAAATGTTTGCGCGGGGGGTTTACCGGGATGTCCTCAGCACCTGGGACATTGGCCTGTTTCTCCAGTCCGCCCAACTGCACGATGTCGGCAAGATCGCCATCCGGGACAATATTCTGATGAAGCCCGGCCCGCTTACGCCCCCGGAATTTGAGGAAATGAAAAAACACACGAGTTTTGGCGAGACGGTCATCGAAAAAATCCAGCAGAGCGCCCGGGAAAGCGTTTTTTTGACTCACGCGAAGATTATGGCCGGGACGCATCACGAAAAATGGGACGGCACGGGGTATCCCCGCCGCATGGCCGGGACCGAAATCCCCCTCCAGGGCCGCCTTATGGCGGTGGTGGACGTTTACGACGCCCTGATTTCCGAGCGGCCCTACAAAAAGGCGTTTGACCCGGACCAGGCGGTGCGGATCATCTGCGCGGGGGAAGGGACGCAGTTCGATCCCGCGCTGATGGAGGTATTTACCGCCGCCCAGCGGCATTTCCACTAGGGACGCATACATCAGCGCGGCGTGAGGGTGATTTTTCGCGGTTTTCCGCAGAAAAACGAGAAAACCAACCGGGAAGCGCCGGCCGCCTTGACGCTCACCAGCCCCCCCCCCCAAAAAAAAAACCCGGCTTTTGGGAAGCCCTCCTCCCCCGGCGGTTCTGAACGGCCCCCGTTTTGAAAACGGCCCGTTTGGCACTACGCCGGGCGGTTTTGCGCCGGGCCTGGGCGATTCAGCAAAAAAATATGAGAAAAAGCGGAAAAAAGTTGCCAAATGAATTATTTTATTATTGATGGGAGATTTGCTAAACGGCAGGAAACAGACGGGGCGTGTGGGGAACATGGCGCTGGGCGCCATCATCCGCAAGGATTTTTCCCAGTTGGTGTTTGTTTTTTTGTCTTTTGCCCTGATGGTCCTGGTGAGCTATCTCCTGGTAAGCCGCATTGTTGAGAAGGAAATCTATTCCAACATTGAGGAAACCCTCCGTACCGCGGAGGCGATGATCCGCTCGGATTTCCGGGAGGCGGAAGTGGCCCTGTTGGGCGCGGAGCTTTTTGTGGAGCGGGAACTTGAGGAGGAGGACAGCCTGGAACGCATCCGGCAGTATCTGGCCCGTAAAACCGCCATTCTGATCCCCGACGATTCCCGCGTTCCCGGGCTTACGGGTATGTACGCCTATGTCCGGGGCCAGGCGGTCTTTGGCTTTGACTGGGACCCTCCCGCCGGTTGGGAGCCTGAAAAGCGCGTCTGGTACGACGCGGCCCAAAAGGCGCGCGGGGCGGTTGCCTTTACGGATCCCTACACGGACGCCTATACGGGTAAAACCGTTATTTCTTTGGCAAAAATCCTCCACGGAAAGAACGGCGAGGATGCCGGCGTGATTGTCCTTGACATGAACTTTGCCCTGATTTCGGACTATATGCTTTCCCTCCAATACGCCGGGGGCGGGTACGGCATGTTGATCGATCAGCATTACCGGTTTATCGCGCACCCCAACCGGGGCTACCTTACCCGGTCCATGGACGAGGTAACGCCGGGCCACGCCGCCATCGCCGCCGAGTTCCGCGCGCGGGGAGGCTCCGTCGCGTCGGGGCGGATGCCGAACAGCCAGGGCGTGCAGGTGGTTCTGGTGTTCAGACGGCTGTACAACAACTGGCTGGCCGGTATCGCCACGCCCGTTACCAGTTATTACCGGGACGTGTACGTCATGGCCCTGGTGCTTTCGTTTTTGGGCTTTGTTTTTATGACGGTCTTGAGCGCCTTCCTCATCCGCCTGAGCGTCCTCAAGGCCCGGTCCGACGAGGAGAGCCGCGATAAATCGTCCTTCCTTGCCCGGATGAGCCATGAAATCCGTACCCCCATGAATTCGATTATCGGGATGGCGGAACTTATTCAGCGGAAAGCCGTTGCGACCGAAATTGAGGAATACAGCGCCATCATCAATCAGTCCGGGGCAACGCTGCTCGCCATCATCAACGATATACTTGATTTCTCGCGCATTGAATCCGGACGGCTGCAGATTGAAAAGCGGCACTACCATCTGGCCAGCGTAATAAATGACATGATCAATGTGATCCGCCCCCGCGCCGCGGAAAAATCCCTGGACTTTTTTGTTGATGTGGACGGCAGCATTCCCGCGCGCCTTGCGGGGGACGATGTGCGGATACGCCAGATACTCGTCAACCTCCTTTCCAACGCGGTAAAGTACACCCAGCGGGGATTTGTTTCCCTCGCCATAAAAATAGAGCGGCAGAACAATCATCTTTTAAAACTGATCCTTACCGTTGAGGATTCAGGCATCGGCATAAAAAATGAAGACCGGGGGCGGCTCTTCTCCGAATTTGCGCGGGTGGATATAAAGGTTAATCAGGGCATTGAGGGGACGGGACTGGGCCTGGTTATTACGCAGGCGCTCTGCCGCGCCATGGACGGCGATGTTACTGTTGACAGTGAATACGGCGTCGGCTCAACATTTAGGGCGGTGGTGATCCAGGAATACGAGGACGAAACGCCGCTTGCGAACGTAACGGATACCGAACACAAAAAAATTCTGTTTTATGACTGGCGTTCCCATTACATCAAATCACTCACCACCGTTTTCGGAAGCCTTGGGCTGCACGCGGACTGTTCCGGCGATTTCCAGAATTTTCTTGCGGCGCTGGAGCAGGGCGAGTACGATTATGCCTTTATTTCGTCCCGCTACGCCGCCGAATGCATGTTCGCCCTGGAAAAACGGAACACGCCCCTGCAGTTGGTGCTCATGGTGGAACTGGGAGAAGTGTCCGTCTCCCGCGAAGTGCGCAGCATCATGATGCCCGTCTATTCGGTCAGCGTTGCCAACGTGCTCAACGATTGTGTGGACGAGGGAACGATGAACCGTAACGTTGCGTTCCGCGCCCGGTTTACCGCGCCCGGGGCCCGGGTGCTTATCGTAGATGATATTTCTACCAATTTGAGGGTTGCAAAAGAACTGATGGCGCCGTATAATATGATTATCCATACCTGTGTGAGCGGCGCCGAAGCGATAGAAATGGTCAAGGCGAACCGCTACGATTTGGTGTTTATGGATCACATGATGCCGGGTATGGACGGCCTTGAAGCCACATCGTTTATACGCAGTCTTGACGCGGGGGACGGCTACTGCCGTGATTTGCCCATTATCGCCCTGACCGCGAACGCGGTTTCCGGCCAGCAGGAAATGTTTCTGGAAAATGGCATAAACGATTTTCTTGCCAAGCCCATTGATATTCAGAAGCTGGATGACATTCTGGAAAAGTGGCTCCCCCGGTCAAGACGTGTTGACGCGGCGCGGCCCGTGGAAGAGGCGCGGCCTGAAAAAACAGAAACCGTTTCCATTCCGGGGGTGGACATTGAAGCGGGTATCCGCAATGTGGGCGGCCGTACAGAAGGCTACTTTGACATACTGCTTGATTTTTGCCGGGACGCGGAAAGCCGGGCGGGGAAAATAACGGCGGCGCTGGACGCGGGGGACCTTAAACTGTACGTTACCCTGGTTCACGCCCTCAAGGGAGCCGCCCGGAGCATCGGCGCGGTGGAGACGGGCGACGCCGCGGCCTGGCTTGAAGCGCGGGCGGACCGGGAAGACCCCGGCCTTGTCAGGAACAAGACTGCGGAACTTCTGGAACAGCTCGCGGTTCTGACGGGCAATATCCGCCGCGCTGCGGCGCGGCGCGGCGCGGCAAACGGCGGCAGGGAGGATATTTCGGCCCTCCACCTCCTTGAATTGCGGGCCGCACTTGCCGATATGAATATAGAGACGGTAAACTGGATACTCCTTGAGTATTCCGCGCTTCCCCCTGACGGGGAAACGAAAAAAATGGCGGTGGAACTGGAACAGCATATTCTCATGTTTGAATATGACAAGGCCATGGAAAAGATAGAACAATTTCTGAATGCTTCACAAGGAGGATCTGTATGAAGCTGCGAACAAAGTTAAGCGTTGTTACAATCGTGATTGTCATTGTGGTACTCGGTATCTCGTCGGTTATTATTCTGAACCGGGCAAGCGGTCTGCAAATAGCGGCCGCCTATGAACACGCCGAAGAGATCGCCCATACCAACGCGATTGACATTGAAAAACGGGTGGGCGTGTATGTGCAGAGCGTAAAAGTGCTTGCCCAGGTCTTTGGCGAATACCAGAGTCTTGCCCCGGAAATGCGGCGGCCCGTATTTGACGATATGATGTACAGCCTGATGCACGAGAACGAAAACTTTACCGGCCTGTGGACGGCATGGCTCCCCAACAGCCTGGACGGTTTTGACGACCGGCTGGGTTCGTACCATACGTCCTATACCCGGCGGAACGGCCCCATAGAGAAGATGCCCGACGGGTTTGAGGGC
>JAITGJ010000198.1 GCA_031280705.1 Spirochaetaceae bacterium | reverse complement strand
CAGGGGGAACGCAGATGCGTGGCCGCGCGCGCCGGAAACATAAACCCGCAGACGGAATATATTTTTGACCGTTTCGGCGCGCCGCTGCCGGAATACCTTCCCGACCTTATTCCCAAGGCGGAGCATTACATTTCCGCCCCGCCGGTAACGGTGAGTGAAGATACAAGCGTTTGGGACGCGCTGGAACTGCTCCAAAACGGCGACTTCCGCGCGCTCCCGATTGTAGGGCCTGACGGCGTATACAAAAGTATGCTCCATTACCAGGGTTTTGCCCATTATATTATTGCCACCATCAATCCGCGCAAAAAATCCGCCTTCCCGTTGTCGCTTAACCACCTTGCCTCCACGATTCACGCCCAGCCGGTTACCTTGTTCAATGGGGACGAGGTGCGGAAATCCACGATTGTTGTGGCGGCCTCGTATACGGCGTACTTTAAGCGGAATGTTCATGCCGAAAACCTAGAAAATACCTTGGTCATTGTGGGTGACCGCTGGGACATTCAGAAGTACTGCATCGAACTCAAGGTGCGCGCGCTGATTCTTTCAAGCGGCAACACGCTTTCACGGGAACTTGCCGCGCTTGCGGAAAAGAACGGGGTAACGGTGCTGATAAGCCCGTTTGACACGACTTCCACGGCAATGTTGATTATCTATTCGGTGCCGGTACGTACCCTGGGTGACGCCGAAATCCCCGCTATCCGCCTGCACGATCCGGTGCGGACCTTTCGGGATAAACTGTCAAAAGCTCCCTCCCGCTGCCTTCCGGTTACCGGAGACGGCGGTACGATACAGGGCGTTATATTTGAAGGCGACCTTATCAAAGATCCGAATGTTGAGGTGATCATGGTAGATCACAACGAACCGGGGCAGGCTGTTGAGGGAATCGAAAATTTCAAGATACGCGAAGTGATCGACCACCACCGGCTTGGGAATCTTTCCACGCGCTATCCTATTACCTTTATTAACCGCGTTGTGGGGGCGACCTGCACGATTATCGCCAACCTGTACCGGGAACAGAAAATCCCGCTGGAAAAAAATATCGCGTCGATACTCCTGTGCGGCATTCTTGCCGATACGCTGATACTCCAGTCGTCCACCGCCTGCGACCTTGACCGTGAAACCGCCGATTATCTGTCTTCAATAACCGGTCTTGACATACGGGAACTGGGCCAGGAACTGCAAAGCGCCGCAAACCAGATAAACGCCCTGAGCGCCGGGGAACTGGTTAATCTTGACATGAAGGAATACACGGAGCTGGGATTTTCGTTCACGGTAAGCCAGATCGAAACCGACAATCCCGGCGGCCTTGTCCTTCGCCGCAGCGAAATTGAGCGCGTCCTGGAAACAACCAGGGCCGCAAAAGACCGCCTTTTTTCGGCGCTCCTGGTTACCGATGTAACAGTGCTTGATTCCCTGCTGTTTGTGGCCGGGAAAGAAGCCTTTACCGCTCACATCAACTTTCCCAGCACCGAACAGGGGATTTATGTACTCAAAGATGTGGTATCCCGCAAAAAACAGCTTATCCCCCTGCTTGCGGAACTGGTGGAAAAGGCATAATGAATGTCCGCGCTTTGCCATTACAGCGCGTGCTGTCTGTTTCCGGGGCATTTGATAGGATTATATCACGGTAATTTCAAAAAACAGGGAGATATTTATGAACAATGAAATCCTAAAACAAAAAGATTGTTTTGGCCTGACAGCCGGGCTTTCCGGTGCCCAGATTAAAATAACCGGCATTATTATGATGGTGTTTGATCATCTCTACTATATGTTTCATGTACATGGCATACCGCAATGGTTTTATTGGATTGGCCGGCTCTTGTACGCGGACACCGTCGCCGAGGAATAGCCGAGCGCTTTCGACGCCGCGCTCTGGCTGATCTTCTTCCCGTCGCCGGCGAGGTCAAAAAACTTTTGATACAGTTCCTCGTTGTACCCCGCCTCTTTTTTCTCCATAACGCTTCTCCTTGCGATATTTAATCCGGGCCGGCCGGAAGCCGGAGCCGCCGCTTTATCGCCGCCAGCGGCTCTCCCCCCGCCGCTTCCCTTGCGTCCTCTATAACAGGCGGCATCCCCGCCCGTTCCGCCAGCAATTCGGCGGGCGTTTTGAAACCCCGCCGGCCAGACCCGGCTTTCTTCTTGTTGTATTCCGGTTTAATCGCGGCGGCTTCCCTCCGCGGTTTCTTAACCCGCCGTATGTCTTCCGCCGCAGCGCCGGTTTCTTTCAGCAAATTGCCTTCCGCGTCATAGAGATACACCACATCCGGCAAGCTGAATATTGAAACCGTATCTATGCTGCCGATACTCCGGCGTACCTGTACTTTCTGTCCGGTGATTGCGATAAACTTCGGGTTGTAATACCAGATCCCGTCCAGATTCACGCCGTCGCGCTGTACCGTTTTTATTCCCCGTTCGGTAAACACATACCTCCCGTATCCGGCGGGAATTTCGCGGCGGGGGGCCGCGTTCTCTTTCATCACCTCCATAGGCGTCTTGCCGCCCATGCCGCTGCCGGAATGATGATGTCCCGTGTTGTACCAATACATGAAACCGGCTATGCTCTTTTCAAGGTCCTTGAACGCCGGAATCTTTACGATGTCCCCGTCTTTCATCCGGCTTATCGCGCTCCGGTATTCTCTTGTCTCTTCAGGCCGGCCGCTCGTGTTTGAACCGGCGTATGAAGGGCAGAATTTGTCAAACTTTTCGTGAAACGTTCTCCGGAACCGTTCTACCGGCTTGGACTGCCCGCAGTATGGCGCGGTGAAGTGAACCGCGATGCCGCACTCGTGCAATATGCCCGCTTCCAGGCCCGGCGTTTTCGGGCCGGTTTTGGTATAGGCCGCTTTCCAGGTGCCGCCGCACAGCCGGCAGTTTTTGAACTCTTTCCCGTTGTCAGCATACACGGCCTTCGGCGTCCCGTATTCCCGTACGCGCATCCGCAAGGCGCGGGCAACGCCGACTGAATTGGCCGTCAACTGGAGGCTCCAGCCGGCAATGACCCGGCTCCGCATATCCGTAAAGGCGCAGAGCTTCGCGCGGGCCGGTTTCGCGCCGGCCCGGCACAGAATATCCCCGGTCATGTAATCACCGCAGACCGCGTCCATGCTTTTTAACAGCGTGTAATCCCGCTCTAAACACGCTTCGTTTTTATCGTGAAAATATTTTTTGCCGTTCCGGTACAAATCTTTTATTGCCTTCGGAATGCGTTTGACGTACCGGTAAACTGCCGAAGGGTTTAATTCAATCCCGTACTGTTTTATATTTTCTATGACGCTCGCCGCCGCCGGTTTGTTCGGGGTAAGGTACAGCCATTCTATGCGGGCCTTCTCTTCCTCAGTCAGCGAGGCCCCGGCCGCCGTACCGCGGGGCAAGCCCTTCAATGCCGTGCCGCTCGTAAAGCCTAAGCCAGCGGCAGAGGCTTTGAAAACTTGTTATGCCCCCGCGCGGCCCCAGCCGTTCGCGGAACTCCCGCGCTATCGCCCCGGCGTTATACGCCATGATGAACGCCTCTGCGCTTAATCCTGACGCGCCGTACGTTTGCAAAACGCCAAGCCGGGCGTTGGCAACTTCAAGGTATTTTTCCGGTATCCGTTCTTTCGGTTTTACGTTCCCGGTTTTCGCGCCGCGCCCGGCATAGCGCGGGATGTCTATCTTTTTTTCACGCGTTAAAACCGGTTTTAACCGGGCTTGAAGTTCCGGCAAGCCCGCGTTATGGCTCGCCGCGTAAGCCTCCTGGATTTTTTCCGGCAGGGCGGCCAGGTGATGCCGGCGTTCCCGGCCGCCCCGTACCGCGTAACTCCGGTACGGCCAATGTTTCTTGTTTGCTTTTCTACTAACTGATCTGGGATCAATTGATAATAATTGAGCGATCTCATTAGCGGTAAGCCATGTGCCTGTCATGCCGCGCCGCCGTATAACACGCTTTGGATACGCTCAAGAACGCCGGC
>JAITGJ010000184.1 GCA_031280705.1 Spirochaetaceae bacterium | reverse complement strand
CGAACAGATGCGGGGTTTTGCGGCGGAGCCGCAAAACCCAAGACCAACAAGCGGCCATTACATGGCCGCTTGTTGGTCAAGGAACCTGCCGGAAGTAAAGCGCTACCATAATTTTGTCCTCGCCGGGCAATTTACCCGTGCTGGAGACCATGCCGTCGGTTACAATCCACGGCGTATAGCCCGGCCAATACAGCCATTTCCGAATACGGTAATTCATTTTGGTGGAAAGATCGTTATTGATGCCCGGCTGATTGGTGCTTAACGAAGCGGATAAATCCGTAATAAAGAAGCCCGTCCCCATATTATTTACGCCGTTTAGGCCGGCGGATGGATTTGTTGACGGGCTGAATCCCCGGAACGTCCAGCCCGGTTTGGCCTTCAGGGTAAGCACCAGCGTGTAAAAACCGCCGGGCAGGGCTGTCGTGCCGCCCGGATCAGTGCCATTGGCGCTATGCTGCGCCAGTACTCCCTGGGTACTGTTGCCGTATAACTGCCCGTCAGACAAATTAAGCCGCATTGCATAACCATATACACCAACAAGGCATGAATCATTCGTGCCGCGCAGATCCCACGCGACCGCATAATGAAGCGTCCCGGTTCCATGCCCAGGATCCGTCGAAGCGTGATCCGGCGTACACGCGGGATGGTAGTACCATTGATGCGACTCCACTTCGTACTGCGGCTTGCCGCCCAGTGATGACGGAACATAGGCCGCCAGATCAGTCCCGCGGGAAAAATAATTAAGCGCAAGATACCGGTCGCTCACCGTGGAAAAATTCGCGCGGGCAAGAATGGTGGACCGCACCGTGAGCGACGGGTTTTTCCACTGGAGGGCGATAGTTTTACTCGCGTCGTTGGCAATGTGGAGATCGCAGTAATTTTCAATGTCCCGCCCAAACCAGATGTCCTGCGTCAGGCCCGTGCCCTTGGGGTCAAGCACCCGGACCGCATACACGCCCGGCGGCAGGCAGAACTCAAGCGTCTCCGTGGCGGAAAGCGTTCCGATAAACTGATACACAATAAAGCGGTCCGGTATGTCCCCGCCTTTCGCGCTGGTAACATTGTGCAGGTCTCCGCCTTCGCTGAGGAGGTTTATCGAGGCTTGCGGCGCGAGCAGCGTTTTGTTCGACTGTACCACACCGAACACATAGGCGTCCTTGCCCTGGTAAAAAGCGGGAAGCGCGTTGGCATCAACCGCCATGCCGACATTGCTCATGACGGGGAGTTCCGTTTCCGAGGCCGCCAGCACCTGTATCTGCGTAATGGGCCCGTCCGTGCCCACCAGTCCCGCGTGGTGGATCTGTACCGTTACCGCGCCCGTGGGCGTATCGCGGTCCGGCACGCCTTCCGCATACGGATCGAAGTTGTATACTTTCGTTCCGCCGCCCGCGATAAAAATATTCCCGCAGTCATAGGTAATGCGCTTTTCGTTGATCGTTATGCCGCTTATCTCGTGCGCGGGATTTGCCGTGTAGTACATCCAGTGGTACGAACCGGCCACGATGACAAGTTTATACGCGCCTTCCGCGAGGCCGGTAAAGCCGTTAAAACTGCCCTTCATGATATAAGTTTCCCCGTCGTAGCCAGACGCACCGTTATAGTAGAGCGCGTTATTTGCGGGCGCTTTGGGATAGGCGGCATTTGCGGGCGGCACATAGTCCTGCCACACGCCGGGGGCGGTTTCTTTGTACAAATAGATTTTGAAAACTTTGAACGGCAATTGCCCTGAGTAGCGATTGTACACGGTGAGCACGCCTCCCGCCGCGCTTCCGCCGCCGCCTTCCGTGGTCTTTGACGAATCTTCCGTAATAAATACTTCGCTGATCGTCTCGTCAATCACGCGCGCCACTTCCTCGTAATACTCATCCACGGAAACATAGCACTGGACAATATAATCCCGCCGGGAGCCGGGCGTGTCCCCCGCGCGGAGCGCCCGCACCTGCGAGCCGCCGCCGTGCGGGATCGGCGTAGAAAGATCGACTTCTTCCGGCGCGTAGTTGTTTACCTGCGTGCGGACCACGATGTGCGTAATGTTTTTGCTGGAAAGATAATTCACAATGCGGAGCGATCCGAACCCGGACGGCGGCCGGTCCGTAAGGAGCGAATCGGTATATTCAACTTCCACGGTCTGCCCGGCGATAATCGTGCGCGACACAGCCACACTGGGAATGTCTTTCCCCAAAAGCCGGAAACGGATCGCCCAGCTTCCGCGCGGCAGAATCAGGTTGGGAGAAGACGCCTGCCCCGCCGCGATGTTGCCGCTCATGCCCGCGGGAGCGGGGATTCCCACCTCTATCCAGGACGCGCCGTTGTTGTACTCAACCCCGGTGATGATGGAAACCTGGGACTTGTTGACCACATGCAAAAATCCTTCATCTTCCGACAAAACGTCGCCGGGGTTGGCGTTCCCGGACAGGTCCGCGTCCGTGGGCGGGAGCCACTGCGTCTCAAGGGAGCCGCGCCCGGCGGTTGTCTTGTAAAAGTACACCGTGGCGGCGCTGCCTTCGGTAACCATCACGTCGTTAATGGCGGTGGTGTAGCCCACGCCGTAGACCAGGCTGATTTTCCAGAGGCCCGAGGGAAGCGGCACGGACCGCTGGTTGCTTGTTTCAGGCCCCGGCTCCAGGTTCGGCGCGGAATCCTGCCCGGAAAGCGGCGTAAAACTCACCGTGCGTACCACGAGGTCGCGGGTGAGGTTTTTGATGATGAGGCGGCCCTC
>JAITGJ010000124.1 GCA_031280705.1 Spirochaetaceae bacterium | reverse complement strand
GTTTTTATTGATGAAAGCGATGTAAACACCTATTTACAAAGAGAATACGGCCGCGCCCCGCGAGGGGAATCCATTGCAGAGGTCAAACCGGGACACCATGTTGACCGGGTAAATGGCATTGGCCTCTGGGTAACGGCAACCATTATGGTATTAAATGTTACAAGCAATGAACCGATGGTGAGTTTTGAACATTGGTTTGTACCTTGTTTGCTCGCGGCAATACCCAAAGGCTTTACGGCAATCATGGATAACGCGAAATTCCACCGTAAGAGCGTATTACGCAAGCCGACATTGTACGGCCGGTGTTGTTTTGCATGCAAACTGGTTCATGCGCAATGGGCGGCTTTTAGGGGCATTGGATGACAAGAATGTGGAATGCGTTCAATCGTTTGTTAAAGGTCCCTGGAAATATGTACGAATACAATGCGGACAGGCGTCGCGCCGAAAGCGCCTGATGAAGAATCCAAGCGGTCTTTCCCGCAGAGATTTTGGCGTGGGCTGATGAATGGACTTGTTCGATGTATGACCGCTTGTTGAATAGGTCGCCGTAATGCCCCAAACGCGGGGCGCCATGCGTCAAAACAGTTGACAAAATGATGCAAAACAGTATGCTGGAGTTGTTTAATGGCTGACGCATTTAAACAGCTTCCGCTTAAAAGTGCTTATAGAATAACCATCCGGGCCGTTTTACGGGCCCACGGTACAAAGGAATAGGTCATTGGAGGAAAATCATGGAAATCAGGCGGGCGATTGACCTGGGGGAAAATATCCGGGAAAAAATAAGCGAACTATTTGTGGACGCCTATGGGAAGGATTTACAGTTTTTCTCAAAGGATAAAAATAGGCTTATCAGGGCATTCGCCCATATGTTTGTGACAGAATATTTTTATATGGCCATAATTGATAATGAAGCCGCCGGAATGACCGTTTGTATTGATCAAGAACATTTTTGCATAAAACACAGCGGAAAAATACTGGTGAAGCATCTGGGAATAATCAAAGGGCTGGCCGCGCATGTTTTATTTAAGCATTATTTCAATAGATATCCAAAGTATCCGATGGAACTTGACGAAAGAACGGCATCGGTTGAGTTTGTAGCAACCAGGACGGAATACCGGAAACGGGGCGTTGCATCAACAATTATAAAACATTTATTGACATTGCCGGAATATAAAAACTATGTGTTGGAAGTAGCGGATACCAATGCCGGCGCATTTAAATTGTACCAAAAACTTGGGTTCCGGGAAACGTGCAGAAAAGAATTGAAGTTCGGGAAAAAATATGCCGGGATCAATGCGTTTGTTTATATGGAGTATGCAAAAGAATAAAGTACATGAAATAATACACTGGTTATCGAACAAGCCCTTTTTAAGAGGAATTTGTTCGGAAACCGCGCCGGCCTCTGACGGGGGTTTCCGGGCAAATTCCGCTTCCAATAGGATTACTAACAGCTCTGTTTTCGTTCTATCTCCCTCGATGGGACAGTTTTATCCCGCCGCTGATTATCATTGACATAACGAATCGGCAGTGTCCGGTTTTACCGGGTTTCCTTTTTTGGAGCGTATAAAAATCATGCGCATCATGAATGTGCAGCAATACCATTACGGGCATAATGAAGAACCACGCCCCGGAGGGCTTCCAACTAAACCGCCGCCGGGCCTCTCGTCCCGGGCGGCGGCTGCCGCGCGTTAGGGCGGCGCTGATTAACTTGACGCTAATCAGCGCCGCCCTATGTATTTGCTCATTTCATTACGCAAATACCACATTAAGGTAGCACTGATTTATTCTCGATTGAATAAATCAGTGCTGCCTTAGTGAAGCGCTGATGCTTCTTCCCGGCTGCTTTTCCGCCAGAACTGGCTCGCGCCGAAGGGGCCGACGGTTCCCCGCACTTCGAGGGTGTCCGTGCGGTAGCGCCCGCCCGCGGCATGGAACGTAACGCGGCACCCGTACAGATTGCCGTTGTTGGGGTCAACGAGCCTTCCGCCGCTCCACCGCCCCTCGCGTTCCTTCTCAAGTCCGTAGAGCCAGATCGTGCCCACCACACGCATTTCGTTTACCTTGCCGGGAAGGGGAAAGTCCGGGTAGGATTCCTTGCAGGACAGGGCCGGCGTATCCTGTGGAAAGTCCGCGATGGAAAGAATGCGCCCGTACAGCACGCCTGCCTCCTCGTAAACATGCCAGCCCGCGGTTACGCGCCCGGTTTTATCGTCTACGCTGATCCAGTATCCTTCTGCGGGGTCTGCAAAAAGCGAAACTACACCGCACAGAAAAATAATACAAAATAGTCCCGGCTTCAAAAACCGTCCGGTCCGGGAACCCGCCCGCGCGGCGCTTTTGGAATATGAATGCCGAAAAAGCTGTGGTAAAAGTACTGTTTTCATATCGTTTCCTCCGCATGTATGCGCTCGCATGTATGCGCGTCCGCCGCACGTGGGCGGCGGAAACGCCTCTTATTCCTTTATAACTGTTTCCAGCGTTTCGCGCAATTCCGCCGGAAACGAAAGCGTTTTGAGCCGCGACTTTTCCCCGGCCGCAAGCCCGATTACGCGCCGGGGACAGCGCAGGGTTCTTGCCAGAAAAGCAATCAATTCGGCGTTTGCCCTGCCGTCTTCCGGCGCTTTCGCGATACGCACCCGGAGCCGCCCGTCCCTGACCCCGGCAAACTCCGTCCTCGGCGCGGCGGGAAAAGCTTTTATATCAAGATAAACGCGGTTCGCGTCAAAACGGATGCAGGAGAGCACGATCACGCCCGGGGAAGCCAGTGGAATTTACCCAGCTTCCAGGAAAAAGAACACGCATCCGGGGGGTATCCAACCGGCGCGAGGCGCAGATTCGCCACGGCGGCGGCGCGGAAACGGAGCCGGGGGGGCGGCGCGGCTGCCACTGCGCGATGGGCCGCCGCGATTTCCGCCGGATCACGCTCCGTAATAAACGACGCCAGAAAGGGGCGCGGAAATACCGGCGCGGGAAGGATAGCCGTCCCCCCATCCGTCCCGGCGGATAACGGCCAGGACGGTAACGGCCAGGACGCCTGATCTCCGGCGATGAGGGGAAGCCCCCAAAGCAGCAGATTCCCCGCTTCCACAAAAAACGGTTCGTCTGTCGTGGTAAAAAAACCGGCGCGGGGCGGCGGTTCCCGCGCCGTATCGTGCGGAGGCGGGCCGTCAGGCGGCAGCGTCATTGCGCGGAGCCGCCGGGCCAGGGCCTTGAGGTCTGCTTCGGCAAGGGGATGTGCAAGCGGGGCCAGGGGAACCACCGGCGGAAAACTCCACGCGCCGCCGATGCCCCGGGCAAAAAGACCGGCCTGCCAGTCACGGAGCGCCGGCCGTATGTCCCGGTGGGGCGTCATAACCGCAAACCGGCGGGGAAAGGCGGAAACGGGTTGTGCTCCAGAGCTGTTTGCCCCGGCGTCTTGCCAGTTTTTCAAACTATGGAGTATCATACCCGTAATGAAACTGAAAACCAAGCTCCTTGCGGAGCGATTTACGGCGCTTTTTGCCGGATGGCCGGGGGTTGAATGTGTCTCGCTTAATGAGGCGGCCATGTCCGACACGCTGGATCCCTATTTTGCGCTGGTGCTGGATGTCTTTTTCTCCGGGCCGGTCCCGGAGCCGGATACGCGCCGTACGCTATACGGTGAGGACACGGCCGCCTTTGAAAACTCCGGCTACCGGCTCAAAGACCGGTTCCTCATTGGGGACCTGCCCGTCCGCGTAGAGTACAAGGGCGTTACCCAGATCGAAGATCTTGTTTCCTACGCGGATACCAAAACCGCGTCCCTGTGGATTATCAAGGATGCGGGAACCTATGGATTTTACCGCCTGGTTCACGGGGAGATTCTTTTCAGCCGTACCGGATGGATCGACCGCATCCGGGACCGGATCGGCAACGCGAGCGGCGAATTCTGGACGCGGCTCCGGGAAGTGAATCAATCAAAAATGGAACACTTTCTGAACGATCTTGGCGCGGCGCTGTATCAGGGTGATGATTTCTTTTCCCTCATTTCGGCGGCGGGATTTATCAAACACGCTTGCCTCACCCTGTTTTGCATCAATCACCGTTTTGAGCCGTCCCACCGTTCCTATGGCGATCAGGTGCTGGCGCTCCCGGAACTGCCGGAATCGTTTGCCGCCCAGCTCGAAATATTTTTAAGCGATAAAGAGGGCGGCGCGTCCGCGGAACGCCGTTACGCGCTGGCAAAACTGATCGCCCGGGGCGTCATTTCGCTTGTATGATCCGGCGTTTGTACCGGACGGCGCTTTGGGTATTGTTTCTTGCCTGTGCCTGCGCCGCGCGCGCACCGGTTGACTTTCCCGTTTCCGTTCCCGAAACGGAACTGTATGGTTGTTCCCGGGAGGCGATTACCGGACGGCTGCGCTTTACGGCGCGCGGCTCGGTTCTCCGCTACGAATTTGATCCGCCCCTTACCGTTCCCGTAAACGCTTCGATGGAAGTGGCCTATGTATACAACGGTGAACCTGACGCCATATCCGTCACTGCCGGTTACGGCGACACCGGTTACGGCGATGAGGCCCCGCGGGCGGTACTGTCGTTTGCGGAAAACGGCGCGTGGCGTCTTCCCCTGGATACGGCCTTTCTCGACATTCCCCCGGCGGAAACCCTCCGCTACGCGGCGCCGGTTGCGCCGGGAACGCTGCGCGGGTTTACCCTGACGGGAACGGCCCCGCAAAAGAGCGCAGCCGGCGGGTGCGGCGTCGTGGAAATCAGGGGTGTCCGCCTTGTTCCCCGCTGGTACGGCTTTGAGGCCGCCCCCCGGAGCGATGCCGTCCTCACCCCGTTTGTATACCGGTCTTCCGCGCTTCACTTCGTGATCGATCCGCCCGGACAGTTTGATTTTTCCGTTCCCGTTTCCCTCGTCATCCGGGATTTTTCCGGCGAGGCGGCGTTCACCGCGGGGCGTGTCCGTGTGGAATATGCCGGCGGCGCGGCGGCCCCCGGCGGCGCGATCCGTTTGCCGCCGTTTTTTTTGCGCCGGGAAAACGGCGCGTTTCCGCTTGCCGTGGAGACGCGCTCCTGTCCGGGCGCGGTGATACTCGCCGCGGAGGAGGCGCGGGACGGCGCGACGCTCCTCGACCCCGCGCTCATTTTGAACTATCCAGAGGAGTTGTGGCGTGATGGGCGCTTTGAAGTGTTCCGGTGGGATGGCTTTCCTGAAATTCTTATTTTCGATACCAAAAATTACGCGGTTCAGGACCGGCTTTTCAAACGCCTCGCTTTTTTTGTGGAAAAGGCCGGGTTCCGGGGACGCCTCGCAAGCGACGCGGAACTTTCCTCCCTGCACGGCTGGAACGCCCATGACTACCGGGCGGAGGACCTGGCGGCGTTTTTTACTGCCGCGCGGCAAAGCGGCTTCCCCTTGTCCGCGGAAGAACGGGAACTTGAAGCGCTGCTGCTTGATCACGGCGTTATCCGTTATGACGGCGCGGAAACGCTTGTCCCCGGCCGGGGCGCGGTGATTTCCGTTTCCCGTGAATCGCCCGCGTATTTGCGCCGCCGTTTTATGGTGCACGAGGCGTTCCACGGCCTGTTTTTTCTGGATGAAGACTTTCGCGCGTTTTCCCGGCGGCGCTGGGAACAGCTTGAAGATGAGGCGCAGCGGTTTCTCCGCTCGTTTTTTGATTTTCAGCGTTATGATATTACCGATCCGTACCTGCTTGTCAATGAATTTATGGCCTACTGTCTCCAGCAGGAAGCCGATCAGGCAGGCGCGTATTTTGGCGAGACCCTGGCCCGGCAGTTGGACAGCCATCCCTGGCGCGGCTCGGTTCTCCCGCCGCCTGAGTACAACCGCGATGGCGGCAAGACCTGGCCCCTTTTGGCCGAAATCTTCGCGCGGGAAGCGCGGGCATTTTCCGGGTATGTAAACCGGCGGTGGGGATTTTCCGCGGGGAACGTGTTCCGCTTCCGCATATCCATATCCCCGTGAGGGACGCCGCCGTTTCCCGGCGGTCTGGGGCCGCGCGTAAAGGGGCTTGCATGTTCCCGCAAATTCGCGTTATGCTTAAAAAGAGGGCCGGTTGTACAACCCGGTAACGGCGCGCCGTTGCCGCCGGTTCTACCGCCCCAAACCATATACATATAAAGGAAGTTTTTATTCCGCCGGGGATTTATTCCTGCACCATGGATTTTTCAAGCGGTTCATGGCGGCGTGGCTGCCACAATCGCGCCGCCGGGTTGTTGAACAAGTCCACCAATTAAAACTATCGCCACGGGAGGTTCTATGACAATTTTCGAGATGCTCGAGCAGAGCGGGGTGCTTACTCTGCTCGGCATGGGTGTAGTGGTTTCGTTCCTGTTTATCCTGGTAATTGCGGTTACTGTGGTAGGCAAGGTGATCCACGCTTTCGGGCTGGACCGGGACACCGCTCCGGCGGCTTCCCGCGCCGCGCCGGGCAAAGCGCCGGAGGAAGCGGTAACCGCCGCCATTACCGCCGCCGTAACGGAATATCGCGCCGGCCGCTAACCGGTTTACCGGCCTTTTGGCAGGCCGGACAACAGCGCTGTTCCGGCTGGAACAGTTACCCTAAAAATACGCGGTTTTGCGGGCCAGAGGCCGGAAAGCCGCACGGGTCGGCGGCAAGACAACCGGTTTTGGCGCCGGCCCAACACACAAGGAGAAAAGAATGCCCAAAGTTAAACTAACCGATCTGGTATTGCGGGACGCCCATCAGTCCCTGTTCGCCACCCGCATGGTTACCGCCGATATGCTTCCCATCGCGGACAAGCTCGACAAGGTGGGCTACTTTGCCCTGGAAGCCTGGGGCGGCGCAACCTTCGACTCATGCATCCGGTTCCTGAACGAGGACCCCTGGGAACGGCTCAAAAAACTCAAGGCCGCCCTGCCGAACACCAAAATCATGATGCTCCTCCGTGGGCAAAATCTTTTGGGATACCGGCACTATGCCGATGACGTGGTGGCGAAATTTGTGGAAACCGCCGCGAAAAACGGCGTTGACGTGTTTCGCATTTTTGACGCGGTAAACGATCCCCGGAATTTCCAGGCGGCGGCCAACGCCGCGAAAAAAACGGGCAAACACATTCAGGCGGCAATTTCCTACGCGGTAACGCCCTTTCACACTATCGAAAAATATGCGGAACTTGCCAAACAGTACGTTGACATCGGGGCGGACTCGCTTTGTATCAAGGATATGTCCGGACTCCTCAAGCCCTATGAGGCATACGATTTGGTGAAGGCGATCAAAAAAGTGACGGACCTTCCCATTGAAATTCACACCCACGCCACTACGGGTATGTCCGTGGCCACCCTGACCAAGGCC
Source organism: Spirochaetaceae bacterium (assembly GCA_031280705.1). Classification (GTDB taxonomy): domain Bacteria; phylum Spirochaetota; class Spirochaetia; order Treponematales; family Breznakiellaceae; genus JAISQV01. The sequence continues at coordinate 4,040 of JAITGJ010000124.1, read as the reverse complement.
GCGGAAGCCGGGGCGGAAATTCTCGATACGGTGATCTCTTCCCTGGCGATGGGCACGAGCCACAGCCCCACCGAAACCATGGTGGAGATTTTTAGGGGCACCGAATACGAAACGGGCCTGGACACGGCGCTGCTTTTGGAAATCGCCGCGTATTTCCGGGAAGTACGGAAAAATTATAAAAAATTTGAGTCGAGTTTTCTGGGCGCGGACACGCGGATACTGATGAGTCAGGTTCCCGGCGGAATGCTTTCCAATCTGGAAAGCCAGCTCAAGGAGCAGGGCGCTTCCGGCAAGATAGACGACGTGCTGAAAGAAATCGCCGTGGTGCAGAAGGATTCCGGCTATCCGCCCCTCGTTACTCCCACCAGCCAGATTGTGGGGACCCAGGCGGTGTTCAACGTGCTGTTTGGCCGCTACAACCGCCTTTCCGGAGAATTCCAGGACCTCCTTGCCGGGAAATACGGCGCCTGCCCGGCTTCCAAAAATCCTGATGTGGTAAAAAAGGCCCTTGAAGCGCTCAAACTGGAAAAGGAAATTACCCACCGGCCCGCGGACGACATTCCGGCGGAATACGACAAACTCGCGGAAGAGACAAAAAAGCTCCTGGGCGGCGGCGATGTTACGGTGGAGGATGTGCTTACCTATGCCATGTTCCCGAAAGTCGCGCCGGATTTCTTCAAAAAGCGGCATGAAGGGCCGGTCGTCTTCAGGCCCGAAACCGAGGCTCCCGCGTCCCCGGCTCCCGCCGGCAAGGGCGAAGCGGAGCGGTACAGCGTCATGGTGAACGGAACAAATTACGATGTGGTGGTGGCTCCGGCCGGAACCGTGGCCGTCGCCCCGGCAGGCGGCGCGGGAGCAGCGGCGGCCCCGGCGGCTCCTCCCGCGGGTGGAAGCGCCGTTCCCCCGGGGGGCACGGTAGTTTCCGCGCCGGTGGCGGGAACGCTCATCCGGTACTCCGTTGACGAGGGTGCGGCGGTAAACGCGGGCGACACGGTGATCGTTATTGAATCCATGAAAATGGAACTTGAGATCAAGGCCACCGCTTCGGGAAAGGTACATTTCCTGGTTCCCACGGGTACCCAGGTTACGTCCGGCCAGGCTGTTGTGGCAATACAGTAGGGTTGTCCAAAACCGCGCCGGGCGGCGTTGACGCGGCGGCGCGGTTTTTGGACGAGTCCTCCGCGCGGGAGGTTCCGGCTTTGGAACAGTCCGCGCCCACGCTGTTTCCGGCCTGTGCGGCGGACGGCGATTTTTGTTTAAGGAATAGATTGATGTCAGACCCCAAAAAAAATCCTGTTACGATAGTAAAACTGTGCTGCATTCTGATGATAGGCGCATTGGCTTTTTCCTTTGCCGGTTCCCTGTTCAGCCCCCGGGTGGAGGCCCAGAGCGCGGCGCGGACGGATGAACTTCCCAGTTTCAGCAACCCTGACGGAATTATTCCCAACAGCAGGGATATTCCCCGGGTTTCCTTTGGGAGCTTTCTCAAAAATATTGCGGTAACGACGGGCATTTACGCCTTTGTTACCGATCAGGTGGGAAAAGAAACCCCCTCGGGTGAGCCGATTACGATTTTCGGCTGGATGGAACTGTTGATGGTGGCGGTGGGCTTTCTCATCGTGTACCTTGGCGCGGTCAAGGGATTTGAGCCGCTGCTGCTTATCCCCATCGGTTTTGGTACAATTTTTGTGAACATTCCATTCGCCGCGATGGGCAATGCTCCGCATGGTTTTCTTCATATTATTTATGAGGCGGGCGTGGGCAATGAATTTTTCCCGCTGATCATTTTTATCGGTATTGGCGCCATGACCGATTTTGGTCCGCTTATCGCCAACCCCAAAATGGCGCTGCTCGGCGCGGCGGCCCAGTTCGGCGTGTTCGGCACGCTGTTCGGCATATCTCTTGCCAATTTCCTGCCGAAAGTAGCGTTTAACCTCAAGGAAGCGGGCGCGGTCGCCATTATCGGCGGCGCGGACGGACCTACTACCATTTATATTGCCGCGAAACTCGCGCCGCACCTCCTCGCCACCGTGGCCGTGGCGGCCTATTCCTACATGGCGCTGGTACCCATCATTCAGCCGCCCATTATGAAACTGCTCACCACCAAAGAGGAGCGGCGTATCAGGATGCGGCAACTGCGCACGGTGTCGAAAACCGAAAAAATCGCGTTTCCCATTGTCGTTTTTGTGCTGGCAATATTGGTGCTGCCTTCCGCCGCGGCGCTTATCGGCTGCCTTATGTTCGGCAACTTCCTCAAGGAATGCGGCGTGGTGGACAGGATTTCCAAAACCGCGCAGAACGAATTGATGAATATCGTGTCGATGTTCCTCTCGCTCGGCGTGGGCAGTCAAATGACACCGGAAAAATTTCTCAATCCGTCGTCGCTCATCATCGTGGTGATGGGCCTTCTGGCCTTCTCGATTGCCACCGGCACGGGGATTCTGGTCGCAAAATTCATGAACCTTTTCCTCAAGGAAAAAATCAATCCGCTCATCGGGTCAGCCGGTGTTTCGGCGGTGCCCATGGCGGCGCGGGTTTCCAACAAAGTTGGCCTTGAGGCCGATCCGGGGAACTTCCTGCTTATGCACGCGATGGGGCCCAATGTGGCCGGCGTTATCGGTACCGCCATTGCCGCGGGCGTCCTTATCGCCGTGTACGGTTAGCCGGGCGCGGATACGTTTCATTTTTTCGGGGAAGGGCGCACCTTCCCCGTTTTTTTGCGGGAGCGTTTTTTGTATGACTGAAACGACAATACGTATTGTGGAAGCGCTCCGCGCCGTTCCCCGGGGAAAGGTTTCCTCCTACCGCGATATCGCGCGTGCGGCAGGGCTCCCCAACGGGGCGCGGCAGACGGCGCGGGTACTGCATGCGCTCACGGAAAAACTCAGCCTTCCCTGGCACCGCATTATCCGCGCGGACGGCTCCCTCGCGCTGCCGCCCTGCCACGGCCGGGAGGAACAGACGGCGCTGCTCCGGGGCGAGGGCGTTGAAGTGGACGAACGCGGACGGGTGGACATGAACCGCTACGGTATAACGGCAGGCTGCGGCGCATAGTCCCCGCACGGCGGGGAAAAGGCCCGTTGAAGAAAATCCGTTCTGGATTTATAGTAGAGCTGGCTTCCGCTTACCGGTGGGCGCAAGGCGCGTGTCCATGGAGGTGCGGCGTATGTGCGGAGACGTGATCGATACCCGGCCGGGTTATCAAACGGTCCGGCATATACGGGCGGATCATTCCCCGGAAAACGGGGGACGCCTTCCGTATCGCAAGCGGCGGGGAATTTTTCCCAAACAAAGGAGGCGGTATGGCGCAGTTCGATCTTGATGCGCACATCAGAAAAGTGCCTGATTTTCCCCAAAAAGGCGTGTTGTTTTACGATATAACCAGTATCTTAACCAGCCCGGAAGCGTTCCGTTACTGTGTGGACGCCATGGTGGAACACTACCGGGACGGCGGCATTGATGCCATCGCGGCGATTGAGGCGCGGGGCTTTCTTTTTGCAAGCCCGTTTGCCGTGCGGATGGGCATCCCCCTGATACTGGTCCGCAAAAAGGGGAAACTTCCCGGCGAAAAGCGCGCAAAAACCTATGAGCTAGAATATGGCACGGCCACGGTGGAGATTCATGTTGAAGACGTGCCCAGGGGCGGGAAGATTCTGCTTACCGATGATCTTATTGCCACGGGTGGAACGCTCCGGGCGGCGCGGGAACTGATCACCGGGTGCGGCGGCATCGTTACCGGTGTCTTCGGCGTGGTAGGGCTGCCCTTCCTTAACTACCGGACGGCCCTTGCGGATCTTCCCGTGCACACCCTGATTACCTATGACGCTGAATGACATCACCATATTGGCGCCGACAGTATAGCGACCATATTGGCTATGTCGCTTGACATAACCGGGGGATTATGCTATTGTAGGAATGTCCATTCCCCGGTTGTGTAATGGTAGCACGGCAGACTCTGGATCTGCTTGTGGGGGTTCAAATCCTCCCTGGGGAATCTTCCGGCCCCTTCGTCTATCGGTTAGGACATGAGATTCTCAATC
>JAITGJ010000104.1 GCA_031280705.1 Spirochaetaceae bacterium | reverse complement strand
TTTTGAAGTTTGAGTTTTTTATCTATAATAAATTCTTTTATCGCCGTCAGGCGCTGCAAGCCGTCCACAACATCCCAATTCCCATCTCCGTCATCGGCGACATAGAAAATAGCGATAGGGATATTCAGCATAAGGGATTCTATCAACTGGCTTTTTCTTTTTTCATCCCAAACGGCGTTTCGTTGAAAATCAGGAGGAATATTTATCCGTTTGTCTTTAAGCCGGCGTATAACCGTGTCGAGGGAATAAACTTTTCGTTCTATAGTAATCGCGCGGGGGTCAAAAGGGACCATTGCCGAGACATCTTCATTCTCCGCCGCTACGCCGGATTTTTCTCCGGTTTCGGTCAGTTCTTCGGGTATTTCATCATTGGGGGATTTATTATTGTGCGCTTTCAATTTTTTGTGCCCTCATAAAGTTCCCTTTTGGCATTGCGGTATTCACAAAACAATCCCGCCATTTTCAATGCGAATCCTCCGGTCGCAGCGCTCCACCGTGCTTAAGCGATGGGCTATTACTATCAGCGTTTTGTTTTTGCTGACGCTGTAAATTTCATCCATAATTTTTGCTTCTGTTTCGGTGTCAAGGGCGGAGGTGGCTTCGTCAAGCACCAAAACATCCGGGTCATGGTAGAGGGCGCGGGCAATGCCGATGCGCTGCTGCTGGCCGCCTGACAACTGGATGCCTTCTTCGCCGACACGGGTGTGGATGCCGTCCTTGTCCGCCAGAAATTCCCAAATATTGGCCATTTCCAGGACGGTCCTGAGCCGCGCTTCGTCGTGTTGGGAGCCGAAGGTTACGTTTTCCGCTACCGTGCCATCAAAAAGATAGATGCTCTGCGGAATATAGCCGATTTTGCCGCGCCAGGAACGGACATTTTCCGGAGTAACCTGAGCGCCGTCAAGATAGAGAAAACCGGAATCGGGTTTGTGTATGCCGATGATGAGATCTATCAACGTAGATTTTCCGCTGCCGCTTTCACCGGTAACGGCCACTCGTTCGCCCCGGGCAATTTCAAGGGAAATATTTTTCAGAATAACGCCGCCTGTCGCATAGCTGAAAGAAATTTGTTCAAGGCGGATCGACTTTTCGAACGCGATGGGGGCGTTCCCCTCGTGTTCAATGCTTTGATGCATGGCGCCGTCAACTATTTTAAGCGCGTATTGGCTGTAGGCGATATTGTTCAGATTCTGGAGCAGCCGGTGTACCGCCGGAAGAATCCGGTACAGGGCAAGCGCGTACATTGAGATGAGCGGGATAATGCGGGAAGCGTCGTCATAGAACCACAGAATAAACATGACGGCGCCCACCAGAAGGGAAAACCCGATGCTTTCAAGAATGCTTTTTGGCATCAGGCCGAGGGTGTTGCTGACCGCTTCCGCGCGTCCGGCCCGGGTAATCAGCGCGCCGTAATCGCGCAGTATGGTTTCCTCATTTCCCCTGAGGCGGACGAATTTGAAATTGCCGAACACTTCCCGCAGAATACGGCTCGCCCCGATTGTGGCGTCGGTTTGTTTTTTCCCGAGCGATTTATTTTTTTCAAGCAGAATGTGTGTAATGCCCAGTACGATGACAAGCAGAATGCCCGTAAGAACAATGGTTATCTGCCAGTTTATGACAAGCATCAGCGTATAGACCAGCGCGACGGTAAAGAGTTCCACGCATAGCTGGAGTACGTTTAATACGAGCGTACCCAGCGTGTTGGTCGCACCGCCGATGATCTGTATCAAATCCGCCGAATTTTTCTCTGCGTAGAGGCGATAGGGCATGGCGAGGATTGTTTTGAACAGGGTTCCCGACAAATGGACGTGCAGGGCGCGCGGGTAGCGGTTTATCAGCCAGGTGAGGCCGATGGAATAAAACGCCCGGAAAAAATAGAAAACAACAATTCCCGCGCCAAAGGCAAAGATGAATGATTTAGGTTCGGTAAAATTCAGGAGATCGAACGCTTTTTTGTACCAGCCCGCGTCAAGCAGCGCGGGGTTCGAGGCCAGCGAAATAAAGGGCATAATCGCCGAGATGCCGGCCATTTCTATCAGGGAAAACCCGATGGTAAGGATGATGAGAAGGCAGAGGTACAGTTTGTGCTTTGGGGAGAGGAGGCGGTAGAGCCGCGCGATGTTTTTTTTCAGGGCGTCAAGTTTCATGGTATGCTGCCGCCTTCCCGCGCGGCGAATCCCGGAGCGGGCCGGCGCGCGGGCAGAGGCGCCCGTCAGTAATGGTGCTCAAGGCCGATAAAGTATTCGTATTCCCCGATGCGGCCCGATGCGGCAATGTCCCGAAGGCTCGCCGCAAAACTCGCGCGGATATAGAGACGGCGGATAAAAAAAGGAAACACGATAATCTCAATGCCCGCCGCGGCTTCGCCCGTAAAGCCGTCATCCGCCGGGTCCTGGTATAGTACCGCGTCAAATATTGGGGCAAGGTGCAGCTCAAAATCAAAGAAACGCAGCGCGGATTTTTTGAACCACCGCGAAGGACGGAACAGCAGCGCCTGGAACGGAAAATCCGCGTTCAGGGAGAAAATACTGCCGGTCTGGATATTTTTGTCGATGATGCCGCGAATCACTTCGCCCGCGTAATGGTCCACCGCTCCGGCAAGAATCCGGTTGTACCTGACGCGGCCGGATGCGCCGAAAAACCGCGTTATGGAAAGGTGTCCGGCGGCGGTTACGCCGGCCTGCGCGGAAAAATCGCTTTTATTGATGTTGTAGGAAATACTGTTGCTGATGGACGCCTGCAGTCCCTGCCTGAAATTTTCCCGCCAGTCGATCTGCCCAAAACCGATTTGGTGGCCAAATGACGCGATGATTCCCCGGCGGAGTTCTCCGGGATCCCACCCGGAACTCCCCGGACGGTAGCTTACGCGGCCCGAAAGGCGCGGCGAATAGGTAAGGCTGCCGAAGTCTCCCACTTCAAGGGGCGTGGGAATGGACCAGGAGGTAAAAACTTCGGTTGTTGTGTAGGCCGGCTCAAACTGTCCGCCATAAAGCCGCCAGCCGTCATAGGTGTACACCCGCTCGTTGTCTTCGTTCAGGGTGGTGATCTGGCGGAGTCCAATGGTAGCGGTCGTAAACGATACCGGAAGCGCCACCGAGAGGCCCGTAATGTTTTGGTAGTAAAACGGATTATTCGGCGTGAATTTAAATTCATGATCAAAATCAATGTTGAAATCGAGGTTCAAAAGGCGGATGGGTGTGTCGGAATCCAGAAGAAAGGTAAAGGTGCCGTCGCTGAATGTCGATTTTTCCCGCCGCGTATAATCCAGCGCGTAGCCTAAATCGATGCGGAGGGGATTGAGGGTGCCCAGAAAATTGTAGTTCCGCGCCTTGAGCGTAATATCGAGGCCGGAGTTCGAATCGACCAGGGGTTTAGGGAAAATAAAATAATTAAAACTGTCTCTGGTTATTACCAGCAGATCAACGGGAACCGCGCCGTCTTCTTCGCGTTCTCCCGTGGACCACACAATTTCCGCCGTTTCAAGGGGGCGCTGATTAATGAGGAACTGCCGCCGCCGCTGAATATAGCGCTCGAAATTCCGCAGGCCGGTAATACGTTCGCCGGTTTTAAGGTGCCCGTGGTAGAGAAGCGCCGAAATCCGGGTAATGCCGGTGCGGCTAAACGTGATGTTCCGCACCACATACACGGTGGTGTCCGGAAAAGATTCCCCCGCCGCGTTTTCATGCGCGGGCGGCTGCTCTCCGGGGGCCGGGAGCGCTTCACCGGAACGGAGCGGCCCGCCCGTGAAACAGAAAACCAGAACGGTAAAAACCCACAGCCGCGCCGGACGGGAAACCGCGCTACGCGCCCATGATAATTTTTTCAATTAAGTTCCTCTCTGTTGGCAGTGTCATATCGAGCGAAAGCGTTTCCGCGCTCCGCTCTGTGGGGACGATAAAGATATTCCGCCCGCTTTTTCGTTTTTTATCCCCGGCAAGGGCGGCAAAAAAAAGCGCCGGATCGGCCCGGAAGCCGGTTTCGTAGCCCCAGGACGCAAGCAGTTCCGTTATTTCCCGTTTCCGGTTTTCGCTCGTTATGCCCGCCGCGCGTCCCAGTTCCGCCGCCCGGGCGATGCCCCAGGCCACCGCCTCCCCGTGGGTAAGGGTCCCAAGCCCCCGCGCCGCTTCAAGCGCGTGGCCGAACGTGTGGCCCAGATTGAGGAGCAGGCGGCGGCTCCCCGTTTCGAGCGGGTCTTTTTCCACAATACGGCCCTTGAGTTCCGCGGCGCGGAGAACAAGTTCGCCCATGACCCCGGCCGTTTTTCCGTCTGCCGCCGCGCCCGGCGAACCGAGCGCGGCGCGGTGTTCCGCGAGGATCCCCGCCAGCGCGCCGCTTTCGTCAAGCAGGGCGGTTTTGATCACTTCCGCCATGCCGGATTTCCACTCCCGCTCCGGAAGCGTGGCAAGTTCCCGGACCGGCGCGTACACCCGGGAAGCCGGATAAAACGTTCCGGCAAGGTTCTTTACGCCAAAAAGACCGATGCCCGTCTTGCCGCCCAGGGAGGCGTCCGCCATGCCGAGCAGGGTGGTGGAAACAAGACAGAGGGCGGCCCCGCGCCGGTAAACCGAAGCGGCAAAAGCGGTAAGGTCGGTAACGGCCCCGCCGCCGCAGCCGATAAAAAAACCGTCCCGGTCAAGGCCCGCGTCCGATGCGGCCTTGAGAATGGCCTCAACGGAACGCCAGGTTTTCGCCGTTTCCCCCGGCGGAAGGACACAAAGCGCGGCGGAATATCCCGCGCGAATTTTCCCGGCGGCGGCGCGGGTGTTTTCATCGCAAACAATGAGCGCGCCCGCGGCGCGTCCGCCGGTAATGGTTTCAAGGCCGGGAACCGTTTCCCGGACGCAAAACGCCGTTTGCGCGGAGCCAAACTGAAAGGTAATGGTTGTCAAAAAATACTAACGGGTCCGTCCGCGGGCAAAAAAACACCACGGGGACAGGAATCCCAAAAAACAAGAGGCCTGACACACACCGCGCCCCTGCGCCGCCGAAACAGGCTGCATGGAACGGTGTGATTCTTCCCTCACCATACCCCGTACCCCGCTTTTTTTCAAGGCCCCTCTCCCCGGACCCGCTCCGGGAATGTTCCGGGGCCACAGGGCCTTTTCATTTTTCGGAACCGGCGGTATAATAACCGTGCATGATGCAGTTTTATTTTTTATCAATTGTATTAAACGCGGCAAGCGGCGGGGCGCTGCTCCTCACGGACGGTGAAAACACGCCGGAGGAAGAGGGCCGTTTTCTTCCCGCCTTTCTCTGGCGGGAGACGCCCCGGCTGGTTTTGGGGGCGCTGACCGTGCTCACGGCGCTTTTCAAACTCTTGAGTCCGTTGCGCGGGGATATTCCCATACTGGGCGATCTGGTTCCGGCCGCGGCGGGGCTTGCCGCCGGTTTTTTGCTGGTATTCGAGTATTACCGGCGCCGCACGACCGTTACGGACGAGAAAGTAGAAAAATTTTCCGCGCTGGCCGATAAATACCGGAAATTCGCCGGTTTTGCCGCCCTGGCTTCCTCGGCGCTTCACTTTCTCTTTCCCGGCGTTCTTTTTCTTTGATGCGCGCGGAACGGTCTCCGCCCGCGTCCGTGGCGGGAATTGCCCGGAAGGGCAATCTTTTTTTCATTGCCCGGCGCGGGGCGGGCGGCGCGCTCGGGGGCAAGTGGGAATTTCCCGGCGGCAAAGTTGAAGACGGCGAAGACGCCAGAGCGGCGCTGATCCGGGAATTCAATGAAGAGTTCGGCCTTGCCGTTACGGTGGGCTCTTTTCTGGGAAGCGCCGTTTTTGCCCACCGGGGCGTGGAACGCCCCCTGTACGCTCACGAAGTACGGTTTCAGGGCGAACCCGCCCTGCGGGAGCATACCGCGTGGAAGTGGGCTTCCCTTGCCGAAATTGAAACCCTCGATTTTGCCGGTTCGGACCGGCTGCTCCTTCCCGCGCTTTCGGCATCCCCCGGAATTGACGCGGCGGCGGAATAAACGCGGGGGAACGCCGTAAACCGGTTTACGGGTTGAAACTGACGCTCACGCCCGCTTCCCACAGATCAAGCCCCGCGCCGGTCATTCCCTGATCCTGCCAGCTATTGCTGTCGCCGGTACTCGTTCGGGACGAACCCCACACGCCGGTCAAAAGCGTCCATGCGCCGTGTACGCTGAACGTAAGCTGCCGCACGGGCGAAAAGCGGAACTTCACCGCCGGCTTGAAATAAATGCCCCACCGGGAACTGTCGTGGAAGCGCATATTCCGCTTGATATGATAATCGTCTCCCACACAAAAATTGAGCGGACCGGCGGCGACGGCCGCCTCCAGAACAAATGTGCGCAGGAAGGGAAATTCCACGCCCACGGCGGGGGCGGCGATAAACCACGTCTGGGAATAGTTGATCGCCGCGCCGGTATTGGGTATGGCCGGCAGGGACGGATCCCAGGGGGGATATGCGGGGGGCGTGGAATTTGACCCGGGGGAGTACTGGATGTATCCGTCCCGCGACTCCCACATGAGATTCATCCATGAAAAAGTGAAATAAAAATTGAAGCGGAGCGATTCACCGGTTTTCCAGGGCCGGAACTGGGTCCCGAAATTCAGATCAAGAAAGAGCGCGTAGCGGGTAAAATTATCGTGCCGTGAAAAATGGGTAAGCTCGCGGTGGATCTGGTCCAGCCAGTCCCGGTCCTCAAGAAAACCCGTATTGCCGGTAAGGCCGTTCTTGAACGTAAAGGCGACGAACGGGCGCCAGGCCGGATGCGGCGTCTCGAAAAGCACGCGGAGGACAAAGCCGTAATAATACAGCGGCTTCATGTCCCAGTCGAGCCGCGAAAGGTAGTCCGCGCCGCTTGGCGCGCCGTAAACCAGTTCGATGCCCGCGCCGTACATAACGCCGCCCAGCGCCGACGCCGAAAAATGAATACCCGGCGGGGGCGGGGATGATTTTTGGCTCCGTCCGGCCAATTGTCCGGCCGCGGCGCCCCGCGTATTCTGCGCCGCCAGTCCCGCGGCGGAAACAAGAAGCGTCAGCATGATGACCAACCGGGCAATTGGTGATATAGTCCTCACCACATGAGCATAGTTTTTTCGTTCCGTATTGGTCAAGCGGCGCTGACGGCGGCTCTGCTGCTGTTGTCATCCTGCCGCCGCCAAACCGTCCCGCTTCCCGTCATTCCGCCCCCCACGCCCCCCCTTTCACGGCCGGTTATCGGTTATGGCGTCATTCGCTCCACCTATACCCGCGTTTCGGCGGAACCGGGCGAACCGGGACTTTCCCTGGGCTATCTCAGACAGGGTTCCATTGTAGAGGTCCTGGAACGCCGTTCCGTGGCGCGGAACGAACGGGCGGAATCCTGGGTCTTCGTGCTTCCCTCCGCGGAAGCGGGGGGCCTGGGCTGGATTGAGGAAACCGTCATCAGCATATATACCAACCGCTCCCAGGCGGAAACCGCCGCGGGAGGGCTTTCCCGGTGAAAACGATCCTCTCCTGGCTCGTGCCGCCCCTTATCGGCGCGCTCATCGGCTATATCACCAACGCGATAGCGATAAAAATGCTCTTCCGGCCCCTCAGGGAAATACGGATTTTCGCCGGAAAGCGGGGGAGGGGACTCCGCCTTCCCTTTACCCCCGGCATCCTGCCCCGGGAACGGCGGAAACTCGCCGCGAGTATCGGCGCGATGGTGGAGCGGGAACTGCTCACGCCGGAAATCGTGCGGGACCGGCTCCGCCGCGCGGCGGTGCGCGAAAGCGTGCGGAAAGCCGTGGCGGACGTGCTCGCGGTCCGGGAGGACGGTGAAACCCGCCCGGACGGGCCGCCGCGCCCGGGCGGCCTCTGGGCGGACCTGGTGGACCGCCTTACCGCGTTTCTCAAAACGCCCGGGATGCACGGGCTGATGGTAAAGGAAGGCCGGGAAATTATCGACCGCGTGCGGGACCGGGACCTGAGCGTTTTCCAGCGTTTTTTTGTGGAAGCGGGCAACTATGACGAGACGATAAAGGAACGGATGCCCCGGATTGTTGACGACCTGATTGACCGTACCGGCGCCCTGCTCCGCGATCCGGCGGCCTTCGTCAAAATCGCCGCCGCCCTTACGGGCGGCGTCCCGGACGGCGTCCCGGCTGACGGCGCGATAGACCGCGTTATCACCGAAAAAATTCTTGAGCGGGCGGACCGGAATATCGAATCGATCCTCCGCACCTTTGACGTAAAGACGATGGTTGAGGACCGCATCAACTTCCTTGACATGATCCGGGTGGAAAAAATTGTGCTTGATGTGATGGCCAGTCAATTCAAATGGATAAATCTGTTCGGCGGCATTTTGGGCGCGCTTATCGGCCTTGCCGAAGCGGTATTTTCCCGCCTCATGGGGCGGTTTTAGGCGCTTCGCCGTTTCCGGCGCGCCATTTTCCGGCGCGCCGGAAAATGGCGGCGGCCGGGGAATGCCGGGCTTTCCGTGCGGGCAATCGCCGGTTGAGCGGGTCCCGTATCCAGAAACGGGACCCGCGTATCTAGATACGGGACCCGCGTATCCAGAAACGGGACCCGCGTATCTAGATACGGGACCCGCGTATCCAGGAACGGGACCCGCGTATCCAGGAACGGGACCCGCGTATCCAGATACAAGACTCCCGTTCCTTGACACGCGCCCCGCGTTCCTTTACGCTTAAAGCGGGTTTTAACCCAAAAATCGTAAAAAAGGCGGGTTTTCCGCCCATGGCGGCACATTTATTGCCGAAAGGAGCGTACTATGGCGGATTATATCCCCCGTCCCGATGAAAAATTCCTTGACTGGGCAAAGAATTTGACGGCTTTCGCCCTGCAAAACTTCGCCCGCTGGCAGGTTCCCACCCCAGCGACCACGCTCGGACAGCCTTTGGCGGACTTTGAGGCGGCTTTCGAGGCGTATCTTAACCCCAATCACGGCAAAATCGACACGATTCACAAAACCGACACCCGCAAAACGCTGGAAAAGGCAATCAGAACCTACGTTGCCGCCTATCTTGCCCATACTCCGCTGGTAACGGACGAGGACAAGGCGGCGCTGGAAATCACGATTTACAAAACCGGCAAAAGCCCGGTTCCCGCGCCCACGACTTCCCCGCAACTGGAGCCGGACACCGGAACGCGGCGGCATATTCTGGTCTATTACCGCGATGAGGGTTCAAATCACCGGGGTAAGCCCCACGGCGTGCGGGGCGTTGAAATCCGCTGGGCGGCTTTGGACGCGCCGCCTACTGATATTGCCCAACTGACCCATTCGGAATTCGACACCAAGGCCCCGCTCGATCTTGAATTCGGCGAGGCGGACCGGGGCAAAAAAGTTTTTATGTGCGGCTGGTGGGAAATTGACCGCGAAGGGATTAAGGGTCCCTGGGGCGCTATTGAAGAGGCGATTGTTCCATAAGAGCCTGTTCAAAAACTGAAGGTGAGCGGTTCCCGTAACATCCGGCGGCGAAGCGTCCCCGGCTCGCGGGGTGAACACCGGATGGTGAACACTTGCCAGGCTGTCCCGGCGGCGGTATACTTAACTTGTTTGGACTCCGCCGGAATGCCAGACGTATCTTTTGCGGCGCCGCCTGAAACGCCGGCCGCTTTGCGGCGTGTTTCCCGGGGCGCGATTCATGGTATCCATGCCGAAATCACCGTTTTACGCCAAGGGGCTTCGCTTTTCCTGTTCCCGCTGTTCTTCCTGCTGCCGCCATGAGCCGGGATACGTGTTTCTTTCGCGGGAGGACCTCCACACCCTCTCCCGCGCGCTTAACCTGAGCGCCGCTTCTTTTACGGACGCCTACTGCCGCTGGGTGCCCGCGGAGGGGGGGATGTACCGGCTCTCCCTCCGGGAAAAACGCAGCTTTGACTGCGTGCTCTGGGAAGAGGGGGGCTGTTCCGTTTACGGGGCGCGGCCCCTTCAGTGCCGGTCCTTTCCGTTCTGGCCCGCGAACCTCGCTTCGGCCGCGGCGTGGGAGAGCGAACGCTCCCGCTGCCCCGGCGTGGGGGCGGGCGCGCCGCATCCGCGCGCGGAGATCGAGGCGTATCTTGCCGCCCAGCGCGGTAATCCTCCCCTGACGCGGGAAGGAGACCCCTGGTGACGCCTGAAAAAAAACGGGCGGTTCGCGCCCGTAAGCCGCCCCGGTCCGCGAAAAAACCCGGCCCCCTTGCCCGGTGTTTTCGCCTTGCGGGCTTTGCGCTGGGATTCGTCCTGTGCGCGGGCGGGGGCCTTATCGCGCTCCTCCTCTACTGGAATTCCCCGCCCGGCCTTCCCTCCCCGGTCCAGCGGGACCTTTTCAACACCGGTACCCTGCGTTTTGAGGACGACCGGACCGTTTTTATCGAAGTGCGTCCGGGCGAAAGTTCCTTTGCCGTCGGCCAGCGCCTTGAAAAAGCGGGCGTTATCCGGAGCCGGTATTTCTGGAATCTCCTTTCCCGCTACGACGGTGAATTTGTTAAAACGGGGATGTACCGCTTTGAATTCCCCGCCCCCCAGCTCCGTATCCGTTCGCTGTTGGTCGCCGGGCGCGAAATTCTCGCGCGGGTAACCGTTCCCGAAGGCGTTACCCTGAAAAAAATCGCGTCTCTGCTTGAGGAGGCCGCTGTTTGCGACGGGACCGCGTTTCTCGAAGCCGCGTCTGACCCGTCCCTTCTCGCCGAATACCGGATTCCGGGCCTCACCATGGAAGGGTATTTGTACCCGGACACCTACCTGTTCCCCGCGGCATGGCCCGCCCGGCAGGTGGTACGCGCCATGGCGGATAATTTTTGGCGCCGGCTTGAAAACGTTTTCCCCGGGTACTACGCCTTAAGCCCGGAAGAACTCAACAAAAAGGTGATTCTCGCCTCGATAGTCGAGCGGGAGTACCGGGTGGACGATGAGGCCCCGCTCATGGCCGGCGTCTTTTACAACCGCCTTTCCATCGGCATGGCGCTCCAGTCCTGCGCCACGGTTGAGTACGTGATCACCGAAATTCAGGGGAAGCCCCACCCGCGCGTCCTCTATGACCGGGACACGGCGATTCCCGATCCCTACAATACCTATGCCCGGGCGGGTCTGCCGCCGGGACCCATTTCCGCGCCCGGCCATATCGCGCTTGAGGCGGCCTTTTACCCCGTGGAAAGCGATTATCTTTACTTCCGCCTGGTGAACGGCGCCGAGGGACGGCATTATTTTTCCCGGAATTTTGACGAGCATATACGCGCGGCGGGCCTCTACGTCAAGGGAAACTGATGCGGATCGCCGAAGCGTCGATCAGGGAATTGAACAACCGGCTTGACGCGGTAGCCGTCGTTGCCGAATACGTCAAGCTGGAAAAGCGCAGCGGCCGCTACTGGGGCGCTTGCCCGTTTCACCATGAAAAAACCCCTTCCTTTACCGTGGACCCGGACCGGAAACTCTTTTACTGTTTCGGCTGCAACAAGGGGGGGACGGTCATAGATTTTGTGATGGAAATGGACAAACTCTCTTACCCCGAAGCCGTCGTGCTGATCGCCAAAAAATCGGGCGTGGAACTGATCTACGAAGGCGGGGGAGGGGAACGGGCGGAGCGCGCCGGGCCCTCACGAAAGGATGATCTAAAGGGACTGTATAAACGTATTGCGGGAAGTTTTCATTATATGCTGATGGAAACCGCCGAAGGGGACGCGGCAAAGCGGTACGTGCGGGACCGGGGCGTCAGCCCCGCCATGATGGAACGGTTCCGCCTGGGTTACGCGCCCCGGGACCGGTCGTGGCTGTACCGGTTTCTCTCCGGCAAGGGGTATTCCGCGGAATTGCTCGCCGCCTCAGGGCTTTTTTCCCGGAATTACCCCCAATCGCCGCTTTTTTCCAGCCGGCTCATGTTTCCCGTAACGGACCGGAACGGGGAAGTCATCGCCTTTGGCGGGCGGCTCCTGGATGGAGAGGGGGCCAAATATCTCAACTCCCCGGAAACGGAGATTTACCGCAAGGGCGAGACGCTGTTTGCCCTTGACGGCGCGCTGCCTGAAATCCGCGCGTCCAAAACCGTATACCTGGCCGAGGGATACATGGACGTTATCGCGCTCCACCAGGCGGAGGTAACCAACGCCGTGGCTCCCCTGGGAACGGCCTTTACCGAAAGCCAGGCGAAGCTGCTCAAACGCTGGGCCGATACGGTCTGCCTGGTGTTTGACGCCGATGACGCGGGACAAAACGCCATGGTCAAGGCGATCCTCGTCTGCCGGAAAAACGGCCTTGCGGTGCGGGCCGCCCTGCCTTCCCGCGCCCTGGCGCGGGAAAATGCCGCCGGTTTCGCCGGAAACGCCGCGCCCAAGGACAGCGCCGATATCCTCAAAAATTTCGGCCCGGATTTGTTGAAAAAGTGTGTAAAAAACACTATATTAGACTTTGACTATCTTGTCGAACGGGCGCGTTCAGGCTACAATATGGCCTCTCCGGAAGGGAAGGCCGGGGCGGCGCTTTTTTTGTTTCCCTGGGCCGAAACGGCGAATTCAGACATTGCCCGGGAAGCCTGTCTTGACCAGATAGCGGACGTAATCGGGGCCGGGCGGGAAGACCTTCGCGCGGATTTCCGCCGGTACGCCCGGGACGCGGCGGGCGGGGTTCGTTATGGCGATAACGCCGGCGGCGCGGCCGGAAACGTCGGCGCGGGACGTCCTGTCGAAACGAATTACGAGCTTTTTTTGCTTGCCGCGGTTTTTGTCAATCACCGGTTGTACGCAAAATTCCGCTCACTTTTGCCGATGGATGAATTGGAGGATCCGGGAGCGAAGGAACTGTATATCGCGCTTGAGGAATGGTGGAGAAATGACGCCGCCGAAGCGGAAACCGGTACGGAGCCCCCCGAAAGCGCGGGACTCCCCCGGGAACTGCTGGACCGGATCGGCAGCGTCTCTCTGCGGAATTATGTGCTTGAACAGCATGCGCGCGGGGCGTTTTCCGGCAATCCCGGGACGCTTATGGCCGACGGCGTGCGGAAGGTCAGGGAAGCAAGCCTTGTCCGCCGTCAAAAAGAGATAGTGATCGAACTACGTACCCAACGGGGCGAGGGCGTGATGGTTCCGGGCCGGCGGAGCCTCGCGGATCTGCTCGCCGAAAAACTGCATCTTGACGAAGAACTGAAAAAGTTAAAGGAAAAGGGCGCATGAGTGAATTACAGCTTGATCCCGCTGTTCAGAAACTGATTGAATTGGCAAAAGAGAAAAAAAGTCTTTCCTACGAGGAACTTTCCGATTATCTTCCCGAGCATATTGCCAATACGGACAAGATAGAAGAAGTTCTTTCCCTGCTTGAGGCGAACAACATCCAGCTTATTGACGAAGACGGGGGCGCGGAGGAAGAAAGCGGCGCGGCGGCGCGGAAACAGCCGGAAGGGGAAAAGAAACGGCTTGTTTACAGCGAGAAGGAAACGTCCTCCGTGGACGATCCGGTACGGCTCTACCTCCGGGAAATCGGACGGGAAAACCTCCTGACGGCGGAGCAGGAAATCGAGCTTTCCCGGCAGATGGAAGACGGGGAAAATATCATCAAAGATGTGATCCGGAAATCCGGCATGATCATCCCCGAATTTTACCACATCGCCCAGCGGGTCAAAAAAGATCCCCGTGAACTCAATTATACCAAAAAGGAAATTTCGGAGTACCTTTCCGAACGGCGGCGGCTCAACCAGTTCTACAAAGACACCCTCCAGTCCGCGGGCGCGAACATCAAAAGTTTTATGGAACTCAAAAAGCGCGTCATCGCCCGGGGGGGGGATATTTTCAGGGAGCCCGAACTGGTGTCCCTCCGGGGCGATATTCTCGCGGTTATTGAAAAGGCCGAAATCCATCCCGAGGAAATTACCGGGTTTTCCGAAAAATTCGTCCAGGCGGCAAAACGCATCAAAAAGTACCGGAAGGAGCAGGAACGCATCGAAAAAAAACTCCGTGTCGGCTCCCTTAAGGAACTGCGCGCCCTGGGCCGGGGCCTTACCGTCCGGGAGGAACGGGAGCGGCTGGAAACCGAACTGGAGATGCCTTCCGAAGAGATCAAGGAACTGATCCGCCATATTCAGGTTACCGAAAAAAAACTCCGCAATATGGAAGCGGAATTCGAAGAATCCATTGAAAGCATCAACCAGATGGCGCGGGAAATAAGCCGGGGCCGGGTAATGATGAAGAACGCCAAGGACCGGCTCATCAAGGCAAATCTGCGCCTCGTGGTTTCCATCGCAAAAAAATACACCAACCGGGGACTTCACTTTTTCGATCTCGTCCAGGAGGGAAATATCGGCCTTATCAAGGCGGTGGAAAAATTCGAATACAAAAAAGGCTTCAAATTTTCCACCTACGCCACCTGGTGGATCCGGCAGGCGATCACCCGTTCCATTTCCGATCAGGCGCGGACGATCCGCGTCCCGGTCCACATGATCGAGCAGATCAACAAAGTTTCCCGGGAAGGCCGGGCGCTTATGCAGGCTTTGGGCCGGGAACCCACGGACGAGGAAATCGCCGCGCGGCTGGGCTGGGGCTCCCAGCGGGTCAAGAGCGTCAAAAATGTCGCGCGGGAACCGATCAGCCTTGAAACACCCATCGGAGAGGAAGAGGATTCCTCCCTCGGGGACTTTATCGAAGACAAGGACGTGGAAAATCCCTCCAACCAGACGGCGTTCATTTTGCTTCAGGAACAGGTGGCCTCCGTTCTTTCCACGCTGCCGGCGCGCGAACAGGAGGTCCTCAAGATGCGTTTCGGCCTTGACGACGGTTATTCCCTCACGCTTGAAGAGGTGGGCCTCTACTTTAATGTTACGCGGGAACGCATCCGCCAGATTGAGGCAAAGGCCTTGCGGCGCTTACGGCACCCCAAACGGAGCCGGCGTCTCAAGGATTATCTGGACCACTAGGGAAGCACTGATTTATTCAACCGGACCATAATCCGACAAAAAGCGGGGGACTTTTCGGTCCGGCCCCTTTTTGATATAGTAATGTGTCAACCGGAAATTTTGAAACCGGCGCGCCGGACCGGTATCGCATAGCAAGGGGAACTGTATGACCATGGAAGAAATTTTGGGAAAACTGCGGGGCCTGCAGGAAATTCTTTCCCAGAAAATTGTGCTTGAACAGGAAGTCAGCGAAATACCCAAAATTCTTACCACGCAGGAAGAACTTCTCTCCCGGCTCAAAAAGTCGTTCATCGAGAAGGATCAGGAGTACAACAAGGCCAAAACCCATGAGGCGGAATTCCGGGAACTCCTTATTCAGGCGGAACAGGCGCGGGAACACGCCGAAAAGAATATGGACACCATCACCACGCAGCGGGAATACGAGGCGCTGGACAAGGAAATCCGCGACGCCGCCGACCGGGAGGCACAGTACCGCAAGGACCTCCAAAAAGAAGAGCGCCTGCTTGCGGACCTGAAAGAACAGATGGACCAGAGCGCGGGCCTCATCGAACAGCAGGAAGCCGAGCTCGCGGAACTCCGTTCGGGGGTGGAACGTCAGGTGGCGGAAAAAACCGCGAAGGTCCGGGAACTGGAAGAGGCGGAAAAAAACCTCAACCTTGATATGGACCCGGAAGTTCTCTTTAAATTCGAGCGGATTATCCGCAACAAAATGGGCCGGGGCATCGTGGCCATCCGGGGAAATGTCTGTATGGGCTGCCACATGATCCTTCCCATCCAGTTTGCCAACCAGGTACGCATGGGGGAGGATATTGTTTTCTGTCCCTACTGTTCCCGCATCCTCTATTATGAGGAGTCCGAAGACGGCGAAGAAGATTATTTTGACGCCGATGACGCGGGGAGTCTCGCGGACCTTGACGATATAGATGATGAAGATTACGACGAAGAAGACGGGGAGGAAGAACTGATCAATATCGACTACGAGGAATGACGGGAGGGGGCCGAAGCGGCGCGGGCGGCATGGGTTGCCGGAGCGCCGGGACGGGTTTCCCGTGGGAGACGCCGGCGCGAATCACGCGCGTGGCGTGAATGTGGCAATAACGATGAACCAGGCTGCCGCTCCGTTATGGCTCCTTCGGGAAACAGGAACGGGGAGGAAAGTCCGGGCTCCAGAGGGCATGATGCCGGGTAACTCCCGGGCGGGAAGGGAGCAATCCTTTTCCGACAGACAGCGCAACAGAAAGTATACCGCCGGCGGGTCTCGGGCAAAGCCCCTGCCCGCGCGGCAAGGGTGAAACGGCGGGGTAAGAGCCCACCCCGGTACCGGCGACGGTACCGGAAAATTCCCGGTCCTGCCTAAAACGCACGCCGTTTTCGGCAGGACCGGGAAGCGGCAAACCTCATCAGGAGCAAAGTCAAGCAGTGTGTTGCCGGTTTCCTCCGGGAAACCGGCTCCCGGCGGCCCGCCGGTTAAGCACGGGTAGACTGCGGGAGCCGGTACGCAAGGTCCGGCCCAGATAGATGGCGGCAAGGCCGCCGGGGCGGTCTGACCGCCCCGGCGGCTTACAGAATCCGGCTTACCGGTTCATCGTTTTTTTATGGCTTTTACCCGGAATCTTCCGGCTGCGCGAAGATTTGTCCAAACGAAGTGTGCCGCGCCGCGAACGGCCCGCCTGCGTTGATGGCAAGAGAGCATTCATTCCGTTGACTTTTTCGCCGATAGTTTGTATAAGAAAACATGTCCGCATCACGAAACCGAACCGCCTTTGGAGCGCAGCTACACCGGAAACACGCGATTCGTACCGCCGTTATCCTGGTACTTTTTTTTATGATCGCCGGGAGCGGCGGCATTGTCTTTGCGGGCTGGAAAAACCGGCAGGCGGCGGGCCGCCGGGAACTGCTTGAGTTATGGGAACGCGGCTCGTACCGGGAGGCGTTCGACGCGAGCGCGGAAAAACTCGCCGGGAATCCCATGGATTTTCTTTTTCTTACCATACACGGGTTCAGCGCCTTTCAGCTTGCCGTGGCGCAGATCAACGCGCATGATACGGAACTATACGCCGATGAGTGTGTCCGCTCGCTCAGAAAGGCGCTTCTCTGCCGGGAAGGGCCCGGCGATTTTCGCATACATTATGTGCTGGGCAAAGCATATTACTACAAGGGGTCCGGTTACGAAGACCTTGCGGTGCGCTACCTTGAGGAGGCGCGGGACGGCGGCTACCGTTCAGCCGATATGAATGAACTGCTGGGCCTCGCCTACGCGGCCATTCACGATTACCGCGGAAGCGTCGCCGCTTTTTCAGAAGCCCTTTCAACGGAAGCGGACGCCGCGAGCGCGGGCGTCGTCGGGGACGCGACTCCTTCGGATTTGCTGCTCCTTAACATCGCCCGTTCCTATCTTGCCCTTGAGGAAACCGCCCAGGCCCGGGCCTATTTGCTCCGGCTTCTGGAAACGTCGCGGGACGCCGCGGTAAAAACCAACGCGCGGCTCTTTTTGGGAGAGATCGCCTCGGCGGCGGGGGATATTACCGCCGCCGAAACGTGGTACACAGCGATTCTGGCGGAAGACGGGGAAAACGCCGAGGCGCATTTCCGGCTGGGGGAACTGTACGCGCGCGGCGGAAACGCGACGCGGGCGCGGGCCGAATGGCGGCGGGCGCTCTGGATCGATCCCGCCCACCGGCAGGCCCGGACGCGGCTCAATCTGTAAACACGGAATTTATGTTGGCCGCGGGGCCAGGGAGGAAAGTATGTTTGGATTACGGTCTCAGGACATCGGCATCGATCTGGGAACCTGCAATACCCTTATTTATGTGCAGGGAAAGGGTATCGTTATCAACGAACCGTCGGTGGTGGCGGTCGAACGGGGAACCAAAAAGGTCATGGCCGTTGGGGCGGACGCCAAGCGTATGCTCTGGAAAACTCCCGGCAACATCATCGCCATACGTCCCCTGCGGGACGGGGTTATTGCGGATCTTGAATCAACGGAAAAAATGATCCGCTACTTTATCTCCAAGGCGCTGCCCCGCTACCGGCTGTTTAAGCCGCGGGTGGTGGTGGGAATACCGTCGTGCATTACCGAGGTCGAACGGCGGGCCGTGGAAGAAAGCGCGTACAAGGCCGGCGC
Source organism: Spirochaetaceae bacterium (assembly GCA_031280705.1). Taxonomy (GTDB): domain Bacteria; phylum Spirochaetota; class Spirochaetia; order Treponematales; family Breznakiellaceae; genus JAISQV01. The sequence continues at coordinate 15,498 of JAITGJ010000104.1, read as the reverse complement.
GCGAGAAGTGATGGTCATCGAGGAAAGCCGCGCCGCCGCCATCGGCGCGGACATTCCCATTTTTGAGCCCGCGGGCCACATGATCTGCGATATCGGCGGCGGCACCACGGAGATTTCGGTAATTTCTCTGGGCGGCATGGTTGTTACCAACGCGATCCGGCTGGGCGGCGATGAATTTGACGAAGCGATCATCAAACATGTACGCGGCATCCACAATCTGATCATCGGCGAACAGACCGCTGAACGGCTCAAAATTGAAATCGGCAACGCCTCTCCGGACAAAACCATTGAAAAGGTTGAAATCAAGGGGACCGACGCCATTACCGGGCTTCCCCGCCGCCTCGAAATGGACTCCGTAGAGGTGCGCGAGGCGCTCAAGGACCCCATCTCCCAAATTATCGAAGAAATAAAAACCACGCTGGGGCAGACGCCGCCGGAACTGGCCGCCGATATTGTTGAACGGGGCATCGTGATGACCGGGGGCGGCTCTCTGCTCAAAGGACTCCCCAAACTTATTTCCAACGAAACGGGCGTTCCGGTGTTCCTCGCCGAGCGGCCGCTGGACTGCGTCGCGCTGGGCGCGGGGAAGTATTTTGAAAACGCGAAAGGGTTCGACACGACCCGCAGTATCTACGATAATCTGAACGGATAGTCCGGACGTACCCCAAACGGCGAAACGGAGCGAAACGGTCATGAAAACCGGCGGAGGACGGAAACAGCAGCCCAGGGAACTTAACGCCAATCTGTTTGTTTTCGCGGGCCTGGGTTTGGTATCATTTTTGCTGCTCTTTTTTTCAACGTCGAGTTTTGTGATCGACGTAAAAAACACCGGCCTTTCCATGTATTCCGGCGTGCGGGGCGGCATTCACGCGGTGTCCGCCTGGATAGGCGGAACGATCAATTCCATACAGGCCCTTGCGCTTCTCCAGAAACAGTATACGGAACTCGCCGTCCGGGTGGAACAGTACGAGCGGCTTGAACGGAGCGCGGCGGAAATACGGCAGGAAAACTACCGTCTGCGGGAACAGCTTGGATTTGCGCGGGAAATAACGTACCGGCATATCGCCGCGGAGATCATTGGCCGCGATCCGAACAATCTTTTTTCCTCCCTTGTCATCAACAAGGGGAAGCGGCACGGCGTGGATTACAATATGTCAGTCATCGCCTTTCAGGACGGGGTGCAGGCGCTGGTAGGCAAGGTAGTTCAGGCCGGGCAGTTTGAAAGTCTGGTGATGCCCGTTTACGACACGAGCAGTTTTGTGCCCGCCCGCTTCGCGTCTTCCCGCTACGACGGGCTTGTGGAAGGACGGGGGCAGCGGAACTACCCCCTTGCCATGCGGCTTATTTCCCGGCGCGCGCGGGACGAAATCAATGTGGGCGATATGGTGATAAGCTCCGGCATCGGAAACACCGGCGGCGGCGCGGTATATCCGCCGGGCGTCAATATCGGCCGGGTACGGCGCGTGATGTTCCGGGAAGACGAGACTTCCATGGAAGCGGAAATTGACGCCGCCGTTGATTTTTCACGGCTGGAATATGTATTTGTGATAGACCGCCAGGGCGATCTTCCGTCCGGATCTCCGCCCGCCGGTGATACCGGCGAAAGCCCGCAGGCATCACCGGAAGACGGGGCTGTGGACTCAGGCGGCGGGGGAGCGGCGTAATGGCGCGCAGTGTTGTTTGGACGGCTATTTTCGCGCTTGTCGCGGGGATATTACAGTCCACGCTACTGGGACGCCTGGCCGTGTACGGGACCGTTCCCGATCTTGCCCTCGGCATCCTGATTTATTCCGCCTATCTTAACGGCACCATGACCGGACAACTCGCCGGGTTCTGTTCCGGCATCCTTCTTGATTTTCTTTCCGCCTCTCCGCTCGGCCTTAACGCCCTGCTCCGTACCCTGCTCGGCGCCGCGTGCGGACTCGTGCGGGGGGCCTTTTTTCTCGACGCCCTGTTTTTGCCCATGGCGCTTGCCGCGGGAGCGACGTTCGGCAAGGCGCTGATCCTCCTCGCGCTCCACTTTCTGTTTTCAGGAGCCGTTCCTGCCTACCGCCTGTTTGAGCCGGTTCTCTGGACGGAATTACTGCTCAACATAACCACCGCGCCGCTTTTGTTCTTTTTTCTCAGGCATTTTAATCCGCTGCTTTCCGTACGGAGGGAAAACTAGTGCCGCCGCGTGACGGATTTTCCTTTTTCTCCGGCGGGGAAAAAACAAGCGCCAGAGTACGCATTCTCCAGGGTATTTTTGTCGCGATTTTTCTGGTATACGCGGCGCGGCTTTTTGCCATGCAGATACTAAACGGCGAAGTCTACCAGAGCCGCGCGGAGCATATTGCCCGCAGAACCGCGGTTATCGCCGCGCGGCGGGGAGAAATATTCGACCGGAATTTCGGTGCGCCGCTGGTTTCCAACACGGATTCTTTCGCGGTAAGCGTTACGCCCGCGGAAATCGGCCGGGATGAAATCGAGACGGTACTTACCCGCCTTGCCGGTATTCTGCGCGTCCCCCGCGAACAAATCGCGCGGCGCGTGCCCGCTTCGTCCTACTATCTGTATCAGCCGGTAGAAGTTGCCTCCGGCCTCAGTTTTGCCGCCGTTTCTTCCATCGCGGAAAACGCCGATAAACTGCCGGGCGTTTCCTGGCAGCCAAAGCCCGTGCGTAATTACGCGGAGTTGGGGAGCCTTTCCCATATCACCGGCTATGTGGGAAATATCACCCAGGAAGAGCTTACCATGATGTACAACCAGGGCTATCAGCAGGGGGACATTATCGGGAAGACCGGTCTGGAACGGCAGTACGACGATTTTTTGCGAGGACGGAAGGGCCGGGAAACGCGGACAGTTGACGTGCGCGGACGGCGCGTTACCGGAGACGAAAACCTTTTCCGCGAGGCGCCGGAGCCGGGGAAGAATCTTGTGCTGACCGTTGACCGTTCCATTCAGACTCTCGCGGAAAAAGCCCTGGGAAAACGCATGGGAGCGATTGTGGTTCTGCGCCCGTCAAACGGGGAAATACTCGCCATGGTTTCCTGGCCCTGGTACGATCCCAATATTTTTACCCATGCCGACGCGGGAAGCGAATACCAGGCCCTTATCAGCGATCCCAACAAGCCGCTCCTCAACCGGGCGATTCAATCAAGCTACCCTCCCGCGTCCACATTCAAAATTGTAATGACGACAGGAATACTGTCGGAAGGTGTATTTTCCCCCGAACAGTCCGTTGAGTGTTCCGGCGAAGTTGCCTACGGGGACCGGCTTTTTCACTGTCATGTGGGAAAGCCCGGCCATGGACGGCTCAATCTCCAGCGGGCGATGGCAAAAAGCTGCGACATTTACTACTGGGTAGTCGGGCGCGATCACCTGGGCGTTGAACGCATCGTCAACCATGCGCGTGAATACGGATTCGGCGAAACAGCCGGCATTGACCTTCCGGGCGAAATCGCGGGCTTTGTGCCGACTCCCCAGTGGAAGGATCGGCGCTTTCACGAGCGGTGGCTCGGCGGCGACACGATGAATATGTCCATCGGCCAGGGATACACGCTGGTAACCCCGCTCCAGATGGCGAACATGACGGCCATGACCGTCAATGACGGTGTTGTTTACCGGCCCCATGTGCTGAAAGAGGTGCGGGACCCCGTGTCGGGCGCGGTGGAATCAGCGGCGGCCCGTGAAGTGATCCACCGGAGCACGGTTACGCCTGAAATTTTTGCCCGCGTGCGGCGGGATATGCGCACCGTTATCAGCGAAGGCACCGCGCAGTTTCCGCTCAACATAAAATCCGTGCAAATAGCGGGAAAAACCGGAACCGGCGAAGTGGGCCTCCAGAACCGCTGGCATTCCTGGTTTACCGCCTTTGCGCCCTACGAAACGGCGAATCCCGAAGAGCGGGTTGTTGTTTCCATCATTGTTGAAGCGGTCAACGACTGGGAGTGGTGGGCGCCCTATGCGAGCGCGATTATTTTCCAGGGCATTTTCGCCCGTGAAACATACGAAGACGCGGTGCGGAGCCTCGGCCTTCAGTATATCATGCCGATTCAGGGGCGGCGGGAATAGTGAAACTCCGGGACCTCCTTGGCATTGATTACGCCATCCTTTTTCCGGCGGTAATTCTGTCGATATTCGGCGTGCTTTTTATTTATTCCTCCGGCGTCAATTCATCGGGCGTTCAGGTCTCGCTCGAATATGCGCGCCAAATCGCCTTTGCCGCGGCGGGACTCGCATTTGCGGTAACGCTTGCGATGATCAATTACCGCAGGCTCTATGAACTTTCCCTCTATTTTTATATCAGCGCTATCGCCCTCCTCATTTATACCTGCCTTTTTGGACGTATGGTTTCAGGCGCGCGCGCATGGCTTGGCATCGGTTCTTTTGGAATTCAGCCGTCGGAATTCGCCAAAATTACCACGATTCTGTTTCTGGCCCGGTATCTCGATGCTTCCTCCCGCAGTCCCAACTCTTTTCTGCGTTTTCTTGTTTCCTGTATCATTGTTTTTGTACCGATGGCCATCGTGCTGATTCAGCCCGATTTTGGAACTTCGCTGGTTTTTGTTCCCATACTCCTCGTGATGACCTTTATCGCGAAGATTTCCCTGCGGTATGTACTTTTTCTCATCATGTTTATCGCTCTAACCGGCATTTTCTCGGTGCTTCCGCTCTGGCAGTCGTATATTCTGCGGGGCGGTTTTTCCGCGATTCAAATACTGCTGAACGCGCGTTTTATTGCGCTTACGGTTCTCGCGTTTCTCGCCGTTCTTTTGATTGCGCTGTTCGGGTTTTTCCGCTATAAAAAGCGGTATTTTTACTGGATTGTTTATGTGTCGTCGATAGTGATTCTGTCTCTTGGGGCGTCGTTTGTTTCGCACCGTTTCCTCAAGGATTATCAGGTTATGCGCCTGATTGTGTTTCTTGACCCCAATGTCGATCCGCAGGGGTCAGGCTGGCACATCATCCAGTCCATTACCGCAATCGGGTCCGGCGGGCTCTGGGGAAAGGGCTATCTTCAGGGGACGCAGAGCCATTACCGTTTTTTGCCGCAGCAAAGTACGGATTTTATTTTTTCCATTTTTTCGGAAGAATGGGGCATGGCCGGAGGCATCGTCGTGTTCGCGCTTTTTCTGCTGATATGCCTCCGCCTCGTGCGTGTCATGCGGATCACGACCGATCCGTTCGGTATTTTTACTACCGCGGGGCTTTCGGCGATGTATGCGTTTCACTTCCTGGTCAATGTCGGCATGACGATGGGCATTATGCCGATTACCGGCATCCCGCTCATGTTTATGTCCTACGGCGGTTCCGCGATGATTTCCGCCATGGCGGGCATCGGCCTCGCGCTGAGCGTCAACGCCCACCGTTACCAGCACCGGTAGTCCCGTGATGAAAACGATCCGCTTTGTAGACCCCGGCACGGAAATCCGGGATGCGTTCCTTTCGGTAGAAAAACCGGCCCGCTACTCAGGCGGCGAATATGGATGCCTCGCCTGCCGCCGCGTAATGGAAAAAACAGAAACACTGCGCATGGCAATTTGTTTTCCTGACCTGTATGAGATCGGCATGTCAAACCAGGCGCTGAAAATTCTTTATAACCGGCTGAACGAAATTGACGGCATTGCCGCTGACCGCGCGTTTGCGGCGGCGCCCGATTTTGCCGCCGTCCTTCGGGAAAAGAATATTCCCCTCTATGGCCTCGACACGGGAATCGCCCTTGGCGATACGGACGTGCTCTGTTTTACGCTGGGATATGAACTCGGCATAACCGGCGTTCTTTCCATGCTGGAAGACGCGCATATTCCCCTCAGGGCGCGCGGCAGAAAAAACGGCGATCCGCTCGTTCTTCTCGGCGGGCCCGCGGCGGCAAATCCCCGGCCGTGTGTGGATTTTATCGACGCTTTTTGGATAGGCGAAGCCGAAGGCGGTTTTTTTGATCTTGCCCGCGATCTTTCCGCCCTGAAGCGGAACGGGGAGGGGAGGGCCGCCCTGGGCGCGCTCCTTGCCGCGCACCCGTCGGTGTATTACGCGGGGAAAGCGGGAGCCGTGTGCCGGGCCGTTGATTCCGCGTTTGCCCGCGAAAAAAGAAAAGCCGCCGTATTTCCCGTGCCGGGAATCCGTGCCGTCCAGCACCACGGCGCGGTAGAAATTATGCGCGGCTGCCCGAACGGCTGCCGCTTCTGCCAGGCGGGAATTTGGTACCGCCCCATGCGGCAGAAAGCCTCCGCCCTGGTGCGGGAGGAAGTAGACGCTTTTGTGCGGGAAGGGGGCTACCGGGAAATCAGCCTTTCCTCGCTTTCGTCGGGCGATTACGATCATCTTGAGGAACTTCTTGACGCGCTCAACAGTGATTACGCCGCCCGTCATGTTTCGTTCCAGCTCCCTTCCCTCAAGGTTTCCAGTTTTTCCCTTAACCTTCTGGAAAAGATCGTCCGGGTGCGAAAAAGCGGCCTTACCTTTGCCGTTGAAACGCCGGAAGAAGCGCGGCAGTTTTCGATCAATAAAACGGTAACGCCTGAAAGTGTCGCCGCGATTATCCGGGAAGCGCGGAAGCGCGGGTTTAAGGGCGTAAAATTTTATTTTATGATCGGCCTTCCAGAGCCGGGCGGAAACGGTGCCTATCAAATTGATGAAGCCGGGGCGATTATTGATTTTATCCGGAGCCTTGCACAGGAAACGCGGACGCACTTTTCCGTTAATGTCGGTGTTTTTGTTCCCAAGCCGCATACGCCGTTTGAGCGCGCCGCCCAGATGGATGCGGAAACGGCGCAAAAAATGCTCGTGCGTATACGGAATACGCTTCGGGAACTGGGGCACAAGGTTACTACCGCAGATCCCTTTGTATCGGCGGTGGAGGGGTTTCTCTCCCGGGGCGATGAACGGGCGGCCGGTGTTATTGAAGAAGCGTTTAACGCGGGATGCCGTCTTGACGCATGGGATGAATACTTCAAAAGAGATATCTGGAAAGCCCTGTTTGAAAAATATGCGCCGCTTGCGGAAACATATCTTGCCGCCCGCTCGGTTACGGAAACGCTTCCCTGGGCTTCCATTGATTCGGGAAGCGCCGCCGCGTTTCTTGAACAGGAAGCGGAAAAAGCGCGGCGCGCCGTGCTTTCTTCTCCCTGCGCGGAGGCATGCGAGCATCCCTGCGGCGTATGTCCAAAGCGGGGGAGGGTAACACGAAACAGCGGCGCTGTTTCCGGCGCGGCTGAAAACGGCGCCGCCGCCGTAAAAAAATCACCTTCCGGCGGAACGGTGTACCGGATGCTTTTTTCCTTCTCCAAATCAGCAAGCGCCGTCTGGCTTCCCCACCTTGCGCTTATCGAAGTTTTTTCCGCGGCGCTGCTCCGTGCGGGCATTGACGCACGCTACAGTGAGGGTTTTAATCCGCTCCCGCGTATCGGTTTTGCCGCGCCGCTTTCCATCGGCATCCAGGCCGCCGGGGAAATTGCCGCGGTCGATCTTGCGGCGGAAATGGACGCCGCGCAATTTTGCCGCGCGCTTAACGCGAAGCTTTCACGGGGTCTCGCGGCGGAAGAGGCGGCGTGTTTTACCATTCCGGAAGGAACAAAAAAATATGCGCCCGCGGCGCTGCTGTGGGGATTTGCCTATGGAAATCCGGCGGAATATGTGGCGGCCAAAGATGAAAAAGCGTACCGGCTTCGCCGCCTTTCCGCAGGGGAGGCGCTTGTGGATATGCGCCGGGAAAAGGTCCTTGCAAAAGACCCGGAAGGCGGGGAAAACGCGCCGCCGGTTTCGTACTTTGCGGCGTACCGGAACCGCTATGGATAACGTTCCTAAAACAATGCGCGGGCGCGGGTACAGGTAAGCCGCCGGCGTCCTCCGCCGGGCGAAAAACGCCCCTTTTTTCAAGTAGACAGAATACACATTATCAACAGTTGGGCGCGTCCTTTCTTCTCCGGCCGGGGATGAGCCGCTTTCTCCCAAACAGCGGTAACGGTTTTACGGCGGCGGCAGGGAAAAAACACCGATAAAGGTTGGGCGGGAATATACCGGGGAAAGATCCGTATCGTTTTGTCCCTGCGTTACGATGTACAGGGAAACATAGGCGTACGCGGGCGCGCCGGAGGAGCTTGCCTGTACGTCCCGGTTCACGGTTATGCTGACCGGCGTTGAAAACAGCTCCGGTGTCGCGAGAAACAGATCCGATGGCCGCAGTTGAAACGCGCCGTATCCGGTAGAACGCCGGAGCTGCGCCGTGATGGTTCCGCGGACCGCGACCGGGGCAACGGGCGGCGGGAGGGACAACGAAAGACCGGCTATATAGCCCGTATCGAATTCGACATTGACGGTTCCCGGACCGTTTCCCATAAGGCCGTCAATTTCCATTACTTCGTAATAATTACGGTAAGAAAACTGGGCGGCTATATTGGTAACGGAAACGGTACTTGACGGATCGGTATACGGCAAGAGCGCGGCATAATCGGCGGCCAGCGCGGAATTAATCGTGGAAAACGACGCGGGCTGAATCCGTCCGGTAGTATTCGTATCACTTAAATAAATCCGGTAGTAAAAAACAAACCGGGTAAAATAATTTGTCTGGGGAACCGTATAGGCGGGAAGCGCAATTTCCGCGTGTACATCGGTGGGAACGGAAATTGCCTGTTCTGTTACCCGGTCAAGAAACGTGTAGTCATCCAGGCCGCACATGGAAAGCAGCAACAGTAACGGTACGGCGGCGATAAAGCTGAAGCGCCGCCGCCGGAAACTGCCGAAGAAAATCGTTCTCAATTGATCCCTGAGAGGGTGATGATCCGGCTTTGCGCCAGCTTTGCCCAGTCGGTGGCGGGCCATTTTTCCACTACCTGCCGGTATGTTTCAATCGCCTCGGTGGAATTTCCCCGCCCTTCCTCAAGCCGCCCGGCGGAAAAGAGCGCGCGGGGGGCCTGGGGAAAATCCGCCCGGAGCGACGCCTGGGTATAATTTTCAATCGCGGCGTCCATCCGGCCCCGTTCTTCCGCGGCGGCGGCGGCGTTGAACAGCGCCGCCGGGGCAAGATAGGTTTTCCCCGCTTTTTTTGCCGCCGTGTTCCAGGCTGTTTCCGCTTCCTCCCAGTTCGTCCGGTCCGCGTGAATCGACGCGGCAAGATGCCACGCCCGCGCCCCCGCATAACCGGACGATTTTCCCGCCGCGGCGAGGTCCGCCAGCAGCCGGTCCACTTCTTCTTTCTCTGCCGGATCCGAAATGGTGAAACGAACGGCGTCGTACCGTTCGGCCAGCGCTTCGACCGTCTTTATGCCGCGCCGGGCAAACCATTCCCGCAGTCCCGCTCCGGCGGCGGCGGCCAGCACCACCACGACTACCGTAACGGCAGCGGCGATAATTTTTTTGCGGTGATTTTCGATAAACGCCGCTATCGCGTCTCCCGTGCCGGAGATGCCTTTTTTTCTTTCATCCTGATTTTTTGCCATGCGTCTTTCCTGTCATAGTAAGTTTATCCGCCAAAAACGGCGGTTCGTTTTCAGCCGTTTCCATCTTTACGCGCGATGCCCAGTTCCTTTATCAACCGCGATAAATAGGTCCGCTGGATGTCCAGCGCGCGGGCCGCTTCGGTCTGGTTGCCGTTGTTTTCTTCCAGAACATTTTGGATATACCGCGCCTTGAACGCGTTGATCGCTTCCTTGAGGTTCCGCTCCCCTCCCCCGCCGAATGTTTTTTCCGTATACAGGGCGGGAAACAGGTCCTCCGGTCCCAAAAGACCCGCTCCGCTCATCACCGCGGCCCGCTCTACGGTATTCTGGAGTTCCCGGACATTTCCGGTCCACCGGGCGGCGATGAGGGCTTCCATGGCCGCTTCACTAAAACCTTCGATCTTTTTCCCCGTTTTTTTTATCATATTTTTCAGAAAAAAAGAAGCCAGTTCCGGAATGTCATCGGCTCGTTCGCGGAGGGGCGGAACATAGAGGGGCAGCACGTTAAGCCGGTAGTACAGATCGCTTCTGAAACCGCCCTCCTCCACAAGGCGCTCAATATCACGGTTGGTGGCGGCGATAATGCGAACGTCCACGGTAATGGTTTCGTCGGAGCCGACCTTTTCAAACGTTTTCTGCTGGAGCACCCGGAGGAGTTTTGCCTGGAGCGCGGACGGCATATCGCCGATTTCGTCAAGAAAAATCGTGCCCCCGCCGGCCATTTCGAAACGGCCCCGCCGTTCCCCGACGGCGTTGGTAAACGCCCCCTTTACGTGGCCGAACAGTTCGCTTTCAAGCAGCCCGTCGGGAATGGCGGCGCAGTTTACCCGGATAAACGGCCCGTCCCTCCGTCCGCTCCGCGCGTGTATCTGTTCGGCGAAAATTTCCTTCCCTACCCCGCTTTCCCCCCGGATCAGCACCGACGCGTCGGTTTTGGCGTAACGGTCCGCCACTTCGGCAAGTTCCCGCATCACCTGGCTTTTGGCCACAAATGTATGAAAATCAGTTTTTTCCGGGCGCCGGTTTTCGTGATAAACGGCGCGTTCCCCGTCCGGGGCCAGGCCCTCTGCGCTTTGAACGGCAAGCGCCGCCTGGTCGGCAAAAATTTCGAGCCACTCAAGATCATCCTGGGTAAACAATTTTCCCCCGTTCCGGTTAAGAACGGTAATTACCCCGGCGCAGCGATCCCGGAAGCGCAGGGGAACGGCCAGCATCGTTTTAATTTCACGCCCGCCGTGGAAGGACGCGGTTTTCCGCTTCTCGCGCCGGTCGTTTTCCACATCGTTTACCAGGAGCGGCTTATTGTGCGCCGCCGCCCAGCCGGGGATCCCCTCCCCTATTTTTACGGCGCGTTTCGCATCCGAAGCAGCGTCCGCCGCCCCGGCCGCCGCTTCGGCGTGGAGTTCCCGGCCGTTCCCGCTGATGAGGAAAAGGTACGCCGCTTCGCCGTCCAGCGCCTCAAGGACCGCGCCCAGTATCCGGTTCAGAAGAGAACGCGCGTCCTCATGATGGGAATTGACAAGCGAGATGGTCTCGATGAGGAGGTTAAATTTTTTCGTGTCGATGGTGGACAGCACGGCGGCCCTCCGCTACCCGTTACTCCCCAGGGGAGTTGTCCTGCTTGGACTTGAGAACATCCCCCAGGGTAAAGGTTGACTCTCCGGTTTCCTCTTCCGCCATGTACCGGGAAATTTCGTCCCGGTGTACTTTTTTTTCGTAATCCTTGATGGAAAAGGAGACTTTTTGTTTGTCGCTCTGGAGTTCCAGTACCACCGCGTTGATTTTGTCGCCAACCTGAAATTTTTTGAGGGCCTCATCGGGATTCGTGTCCCGGCCTTCGACAAGATTGGTCTTGTGAATCAGCCCTTCGATGCCGCCGGGAACCTTCATAAAGATGCCGAAATCCGTGATCGAGGCCACCTCCCCTTCCACCGGAGAACCGGGGCGGTAGGTTTCCGCGAAACTCTTCCAGGGATCTTCCTCAAGCTGCTTGATGCCCAGTTTGATATTACGGTTTTCCGGTTCCACGGCGATGACCATCACTTCGACATCCTGACCGGCTTCAAGCTCGCTGCCGGGGCGCTTGACCTTTTTGGTCCAGGAAATATCGTCCCCGTGGAGGAAGCCGTCGATGCCTTCCTCAAGCTCAATAAACGCCCCCGCGTTGGTGATTTTGACTACCTTGCGGGTAAGCCGCGTCCCGACGGGGTACTTTTCGGCGATGCCGGTCCAGGGGTTTGCCGCCACCTGTTTAAGGCCCAGCGAAACCCGTTCCGCCTGAATGTCGTAACCCAGAATCATACATTCAACTTCGTCCCCCAGGGAGAGCAATTCGCCGGGTTTCTGAATTTTTTTAATCCAGGAAAATTCGGAAATATGGGCAAGCCCTTCGATGCCTTCTTCAAGCTCGATAAACGCGCCGAAATCGGTCAGTTTGGTTACCCGGCCCTTTACGATATCGTTGACGTGGTATTTTTCGTTAAAGTGAACCCACGGGTCCTCGGAAAAATGTTTGAGGGAAAGGTTGATCCGTTTTTCGTCCGGATCGATGCGGATAAGTTTGAGTTTTATTTCCTGGCCTTTTTTTACAAAGTCCCGGGGCCGGGTAACGTGACCCCAGCTCATATCGTTGATGTGGAGCAGGCCGTCGAAGCCGCCCAAATCGACAAAAGCGCCGAAGGAGGTGAAGCTCTTTACGACGCCGGTAACTTCCGCGCCAATTTCCGTTGTATCGAAAAATTCCTGGCGTTTGCGCTCGGTCTCTTCATCGAGCCATCTCCGGCGGTTTACCACGATATTGATCTTGTTCTCCGAGTAGAGCCGTTCCACGTAGAACATGCTCTTGAGCCCCAGGAATTTTTCGGCTTTTTCGACCTTTTGCACGTCCGACTGGCTTATCGGCAGGAAGGCGTGGACATCGCCGCCCAGAAATACGTCATACCCGCCTTTTACCTGCCGGGTGATGGTTCCCTCGACCGGGCTGTGATCCTGAAACGCCTGCCTGAGTTTTTTCCAGAAAATCTTGACATCGGCTTTCTGCTTGGAAACGATGACTTCCCCATACTTGTTTTCCTTGGTTACGAGGATCACCTGTACCTCGTCGCCCACGACGGGAGCCGTCTCAAATTCCGCGATGGGGATCTTCCCCTCCGACTTGTACCCCACATCAATAAACACCTGGTCCGGGGTAACCTGGATAACGGTGCCGTTTACCAGCTGCCCCTCCTCAAGCTGCTCCATGGTTTTGAGGTATTCCTCCTGAAGCTGCGTTTGAATGGCGCTCTCCGTGGAATCGGCGGTTTTTATGTCTTCAGAATCGTCAATATTCCCCATGCTCTTTCCTTTCTTCTGTACTTGCCTGATTAATGTCTCATAAACTTGCGTAATGGTCAAGTCCGATGTGTCAACATAGACCGCGCCCGGTTCGATACGAAGGCTCCCCTCGTCCTTGTTCCGGTCTATTTCGTCCCGTTCCACGATGGCGCTCCGGATTTCCGGGAGGGAACGTTCCGAGACGCCCTGCGCGTGCCGCCGTCCCGCCCGCGCGTCCACTGAAGCGTCAAGGTAAAAACGGAACTCCGCGTCCGGAAACACCACGCTCGTCATGTCCCGGCCCTCCACTACCACATTGACGCCCCGCGCGACACGGCGGACAAGGCTGTTGACGATATGCCGGATGGGGACAATCGAAGAAAGCCGGGCCACGCTGCCGTCAATCTCGTCGGTATGGAGGAGGGGGCTGACATCTTCCCCGTTAAGGGACACCGCGCCGTCTTCCCGGTAGGCAATATCCGCGCCCCGCGCATAGGCGAGGGCCGCCTCTTCGTCCCCCGCCCCGATCCCCGCGCGGAGGCACCCCAGGGTGATGGCCCGGTACAGGTTCCCCGAATTGACATAAACGTACTTTCCCCCTGGAAGATCCGCCGCTTCCGCAAGCATTTTTGCAATGGTACTTTTCCCGGTTCCCGCCGGGCCGTCAATGGCGATTACCATACCGTTCCCCCGTGTTCTGATAGTTTGCGCGCGTTACGGCGCTGTTCCTTTGCGCGCGGGACCCGCCCGCGCACATTCAGGACGGCGCGGAAAGCGCGTCAAGTTCCGCCGCCGTCAGGGGCCGCGTTTTCCCCTCGGCCAGGTCCCCGATCAGCACCGGCCCGATACGTATCCGGTGAATCCGCTCCGGGTGCAGGTGAAAGTGGGAAAATACCCGGCGGATTTCCCGGTTCTTCCCCTCAATCAGGGAGACGCGGAGTCCTCTTCGTCCCTCGCGCCGGATTTCCTTCGCCTGGTAGCGGATTCCCTCAACGGTAACGCCCTCCATAAACGCCCGGATACATTCATCGCTTACGGGGCCGGCGGCCTCCACCAGGTATTCTTTTACCAGGGCCGAACGGGGGTGGCTTACCCGCTCGGCGAAATACCCGTCATTCGTAAAAAAAACCAGCCCGGACGAACGGTAATCGAGGCGGCCCACATTGTAGAGCCGCTCGGTAATTTCGCCGGGCAAAAGGTCCCGCGCGAGCCTGCGGCCCTCCGGGTCCGCAAGGCTGCACAAATAGAGCGGCGGCTTGTTGAGCGCCACATAGTACAGCCGCTTTTCCAGGTGAAGGCCCTTTCCGTCCACCAGCACCGTGTCGCCGGGGACAACTTTTTCGCCCGGCGTGGTAATGGTTTTTCCGTTGACGGACACCCGGCCTTCGGCAATGATCCCCTCCGCGGCGCGGCGGGAGGCAAATCCCGCGCGGGCAAGAAACACCTGGAGGCGGATGGGACCTTTTTCCGCGCGCACCGGGGCGGCGCCGATGGCGGCGCTTTTCCGGGCCTGCAGGCCGTCTCTATTTTTCCGGTACGAGCTCAAACCTGTCGGCCTCACTTTCGCTCAGTTTGGGTAGATCCGCGATACTTTCAAGCCGGAAAAACTTGAGAAATTCTTTCGTCGTGCCGTACTGCACAGGTTTTCCGGGAACATCCTTCTTGCCGGCCTCCCGGATAAGTTGACGCTCAAGAAGGAGCCGGATCATGTTATCGGCCTGCACGCCCCGGATCGCCTCAATTTCGGCCCGCGTAATGGGCTGGGAATAGGCAATGATCGAGAGGGTCTCCAGCGCCGCGCGGGAAAGCCGGTTTTCGTTCTTTTTCCCGTAATGTTCCCGGAGCGTCTCCCAGTATTCCGCCTTCGGCGCGAGCATCACGCCCCCGGCAAGGCGCGTAAGGGCAAGCCCGGAGTTGGCGAGCGCGCAGCGTTCCGCAAGGGCTTCCAGGGCCTTTTCCACCGCGTCTTTCCCCAGCCCTGAAATACGGGCCAGAACGGCGCTGTCCACCGGGTCGGACTCGAGGTGAAGAATCGCTTCGATGAGCGCTGTTTCCGTATCCAGATTATCCATCATGCGTTATGCCGCGGGAGACGCCCCGCCAAAAACCGCCTCCGCGGGCCGGATCAATATATCCCCAAACATCCGGTTCTGGAATATGGCGATAAGCCGGTTTTTAACCGCTTCAAGCACCGCCAAAAACGCGCACACTATGTCCAGCATTGAGCCGGAGTGAACCACCAGATCCGTAAACCGGAACTCCCCGCGCGTTTCAAGCAGTTCCGTGATGAGGGCGGTCTTTTCGCTTATCGAAACTTCCTCGTACAGGTCAATGAGCCGTTCATCGCCCAGGTTCGACATAAGGCTGGAAAACGTCTTGAGGAGGTCCCATACGTCAAGGGCTTCCCAGAGGTTTTCATCGTTAAAGGGCAGCGTCCGCTGGAGTTTTTTCCGCCCGATGACCCATTCGGCTTCCCGCTCTTTTTCCTCCATCAATTCCGAAAGTTTTTTGAACTTCTGGTACTCGATAAGTTTCTCGACCAGTTCCTGGCGGGGGTCTTCCCACTCGTCGCCCATCTCAAGCTCCACCGGAAGGAGCATCCGGGATTTGATGTAGAGGAGCGAGGCGGCAAGAGAATGAAACTCCGTAAGGTCTTCAAGGTCGAGTTCGGTATCAAAGCGGAGGTACTCAAGATACTGCTCCGTGATTCCGGCAATGGGAATGTCGTAAATATTGACGTCGTTCTTCCGGATCAGGAAGAGAAGGAGGT
>JAITGJ010000087.1 GCA_031280705.1 Spirochaetaceae bacterium | reverse complement strand
TTGGTTAGAAGAGTCGATCACCAAAGTGAGTGAGGCCAATTTTGCGGTATTCGGCGAGGCGTTAACGTTGGTATAGTCCTCATTTAGATCAGTAACCAAAGCTGATACCGCAGTCAATTTATCGGCAGCGGGGGCTGTCGCAATCGAAACGGTCAATTTGCCGCCCTTGATTTCCGCCTTGTCTGGCGAAGTCAGGGTTATTGGACTTCCTCCAGAACCTCCCCCATAATAGACGCTAACCGTTTTGTCATCGGTTGTCTTTTCTGTTTTAGACCCAGTTTGGTCATCCCATGTCCCTTTATACACCTGCTCGCCAGAAATGGAGAGCGTTGTACCCAGGGTACCGCTGGGCTGTCGCCGCCGCCGTCGCCGTCCGTAGGGCAGCCCGCAAAAGTGAAAATTGCCGCCAATGCTGCCGCACACAGTGCGGCTTTAACGGCAAATCCGAATAAGAGACCATGGTTCGTTTTCATGGTTTCCTCCTTGTTGTTGCCCGGTTTCCCCCCATGGGATGCCGGGCGCGGAACAGGGCTGTTCCGTTTCCGGCTGTTTTCCAGAGTAAAGGGACGGGGAAAAGCGGGGCGTCCCGCGCGGACCGGCGATGCCGGCCTGACCAGCAGGGCTGGTCTTGGGGCAGATCTCTCCCCTGAAAAAAGGCAGCGGGGTATATCAGCGTGTTTTGATAAGAGAGAGAGATGAGGTTGACCATGCGCCGCGGAACGTATACAGTGGACCTGCCGGAGCGAAGATTCCGGACACGTTTTACAAACCAATTGTAACGGGGTGGTTCGCGCGGCGGGCAATGCCGCGGCGCGGGCCTGAGATGATACCCGCTGAACCTGATCCGGATAATGCCGGCGTAGGGGGCATGAGAAATCACGCGGTTACGGGCCGTACATCTTTCCTGTTGCGCTCAAGGAGCAAAACCATGCGTCAATCTGTCTCTTTTCTGTCCGCGCGTCCCGTGCGCGCGGGTCGTGCCGTCATCACGGCGGCGGCGCTGTTGCTGCTGTTCCCGGCAGCATTACTGTCGTGCCGGAAACAGGAACCGGCGGTAAACGAAGTGGTCATCTGGACCTATGATTCGTTCAATTCCGAATGGGGACCGGGGCCGGAAGCGGCGCGGCTTTTTCATGAGCAAAGCGGCATTACGGTCCGCTGGGTAAATCACGGCGATGCGGGAGCGTTACTGGCCCGTCTGCTGCTGGAAAAAGAGGCGGCGGGCGCGGACATTATTCTGGGGCTGGATCAGAATCTTGCGTCCCGCGCCCTCGATACGGGGCTGTTCGCCTCCTATGTTCCCGCGGGCGCGGATCGTATTCTTCCCGGCCTCATGCTTGACGGGGAATACCGCCTTACGCCGTTTGATTACAGTTATTTCGCCATCGTGTACGATTCAGAGGCGGTACCAAATCCGCCGCGGAGCCTTGAGGATTTGACAAAAGGCGAATTCCGGGGGAAAATCGTTTTAATGGATCCGCGCACTTCTTCGCCGGGCCTGGGCTTTCTCGCCTGGACGCAGGAAATCTACGGCGCGGGGTGGCAGGATTACTGGCGGCGGCTTCGTCCTTCAATCCTTACCGTGGCCGACGGCTGGAGTTCGGGTTACGGCATTTTTACCGCCGGGGACGCGCCGCTCGTACTGTCCTATACCACGAGTCCCGGCTATCATCTTGAGTATGAGAAAACCAGCCGTTTCCGCGCGGCAATTTTTCCAGAAGGGCATCCGGTACAGATCGAGGCCGCGGGCCTCCTCCGCGCCGCGAAAAACAGTGAAAACGCACAAGCGTTTCTGGATTTTATGCTCGGAGACACCTTTCAGGAATTGATTCCCCTGACCAACTGGATGTATCCGGTAACGCCGGTCCCGCTGCCGGAATCGTTCCGCATCAATCCCAAAAGCGAAAAATCCCTGCTTCCGCGCGCGCCCCTCCCGGCCGAGCTTGATGCGTGGGCGGCCCTGTTTCAGGAGCGGTAGGGAACCATGAAACGGTCCGGAGCGCGGTTCCAAACGGCAAAAAAAGCGCGGAACGAATTTCCGGGCGGCGGCGTTGGCTCAGGCGGCGCGCTCGCCGCCCTTCCCGCGCTGCTTCCGCTTCTTGCCGTGTTTTTTCTGTTTTTGCTTCCCGCGCTCGCGTCGCTTTCCGCCGGTTTCCGTACCGCGCCGGGAGCGGGGCTGCCGCACGCGGGA
Organism: Spirochaetaceae bacterium; assembly: GCA_031280705.1. Classification (GTDB taxonomy): domain Bacteria; phylum Spirochaetota; class Spirochaetia; order Treponematales; family Breznakiellaceae; genus JAISQV01. Next base: position 12,059 of record JAITGJ010000087.1, on the reverse strand, counting down.
TTACCGCACGCGGCACTGCCGCGAAGCGCCCTCTCCGTTACGCTTTTTACGCTGAAACAGGCGCTGCTTTCAACGCTTCTCGCCCTTTTGCTCGGCCTTCCCGGCGCGTGGTTCGGCGTAAAGCGGCGTTTTCTCCGCGCCCTGACGGGCATCCCCTTCGCCATGCCGCCCGTTCTTGTGGTGCTGGCATTTGTGCTGTTTTTTGGCCGTTCCGGCTGGCTCAACCGTTTTTTTATGACCGTTACCGGGGCGGAGACAGGGCCGCTCAATATCCTGTACCGGCCCGCCGCGGTTATTCTCGCGCACGGATTCTACAACTTTCCCATCGTGGTCCGCCTCGCCGGGGACGGCATTGCCGCGGCGCGAAAAAGCTGGGCCCAGGCGGCGGAAAGCCTTGGCGCTTCGCCGTTCCGCGCGGCGCTCACCGTGGTGCTGCCTATCGCCGCGCCGTCACTGCTGACATCTTCCCTGCTCGTGTTTCTGTACTGTTTTACCAGTTTTGCGATTGTGCTCGCGCTCGGCGGCGGACCCGCGGTAACAACCGTGGCGGTGGAAATTTACCGCCATGCCCGCATTTCCATGGACTTCAGGACGGCGGGCATACTTGCCGTAACAGAAACACTGTTTTCCCTCGCGGTGTTTTTTCTGTACATTCTTGCCGACCGCGCCTTTCACCGGGAACGGGAGACGGGCCGCGCCGCCGCCGGGGAAGAACGCCCCGGGCGGGAAACGGCGGGGAGCGGAGCCGCGCGGGCCGGGTACGCGGCGCTGCTTTTTCTGCTTGTTTTGCTTCCCCTGCTCGCCATTCCCGTTCAGTCTTTCCTTGTCCGTTCGGGCTGGCGCGGCGCGCCGGCGCTTTCCCTAAAAAACTGGACCGCTTCCGCGCTCCGGGTTTTTCCCGCGCTGGGCCGTTCGCTTTTTCTTGCCGCGCTTTCGGCGTCTTTTGCCGCGTTGTTGGCCCTGCTCGCCGCGGCCGGCGCGCATTTTGCGGGTGAAAAAAGCCTTTTCGGCAGGGCACTCCGCCTTTCCGCCGCGCTTCCGCTCGTTTCTTCCGGCGTAACGCTTGGCCTTGGGTATTATCTCCTTTACGGGCGCGGCGCGGTTCCTTCGGGCATAGTTGCCGTGGGCCTGCTGGCGGCGTTCCACGCGGTTATCGCCCTCCCGTTCGCCTTTAATGCGGTGTATCAGGGCTACCGCGATGTGCCCGCCGGTATCGCCCGCGCCGCCGCGACGCTCGGCGCGGCGCCGTTTGCGCGTCTGGCCACCGTGGAAATTCCCCTTGCCGCGGCCCGCTTCCGCACGGCGTGGGCATTTGCCGCCGCCATCAGCCTGGGCGAACTTAACGGCGTACTGTTGATCGGCCCGGATGGTTTTGAAACCCTGCCGGTGCTTGTGTACCGCGCAGCGGGGGCCTACCGCTACGGCGAGGCGTGCGCGGCGGGAACCATGCTCATCGCGTCATGCGCGGCGGCGTTTTTACTGTCGGAAAAAAAGAAGGAGGGCCGCTTTGTCCCTTGAATTCCGCGCCGTAAAAAAACGCTGGGGAAATTTCAGCCTCGATATGGATTTCCGGGTGGAAGACGGCGAAACGCTGGTGCTGGCGGGAATGTCGGGCTGCGGCAAAACCACAGCCCTTACTATTATCGCGGGGCTTGTCGCGCCGGACGAGGGGACGGTGCTTATCGGCGGGCGGGACATGAGCGGCGTCCCCTCCTGGAAGCGCGGTGTTTCGCTGGTGTTTCAGGACCTGGCCCTGTTTCCGCACCTCGATACGGCGGGAAATGTCGCCTACGGGCCCTTTATCCGGGGCGTCCCCGGCCGCCGCCGCGCGGAAATTGTCCGGGAGCAGCTTGAGGCGGTGCACCTCCCCGGTTTCGGCGCGCGGAAAATCGCCACGCTTTCAGGCGGGGAACGCCAGCGGGCCGCCATCGCGCGCGCTCTTGCCGCGTCGCCCCGCGCGCTCCTCCTGGACGAGCCGTTTTCCAGCCTTGACGCCCCCCTGCGCCGCCGTCTCCGCCGGGAATTCCGGGAGCTTCTCAAAGCGGCGGATTTTCCTTCTGTCTTTGTAACCCACGATCAGGAGGAAGCGGCGGCCATCGCGGACCGTATCGCTTTTGTTCAGGCGGGGCGCATTGTCGAGAGCGGCCCGCCTGAGGCGGTTTTTCTTGAGCCGAAAACCCGTTCCGGCGCGGAATTTTTTGGCGCGGGAACGGTGCTTCCCTGCTCCGTCCTTATTCCCCGCGATGCGGTGCTGCTCTCGCCCGGACCGCGAACCGTTCCGCTTCCGGCCCGTCTCCAGTCGGTTTTTTTTGAGGGGCGGGAGCGTTCGCTGGAATTTGCGGTTTCCCTTCCGGGCCGTACCGGGCCGGTCATCCTGCGTACTTCCCTGAGTTCCCGCGCGCCCTGTCCGCCGGAAGGAAGTGAAACAACCGTTTGGATAGCGGTGGATTTACTGCGGTATTGCGCCGATAACGTTCCGGCTGTTTGCGGCGTTTTACCGCCCGGATAAGGGCTTTTGCGCGTTTTCTGGATAGGCCTGAACATGGGGGAAGGGGCCACTCACCAGCGGCAAAAACACGCAAAGCGGGCAGCCGGAGCGAGCATGGCGGCGGCGCTCACGCCGCTTCCCGTGCCGCATTCTCCTCTCGCCGTGAGGTACCCCCCGGCGGCGTTTTCGGTAAGTTTTTCACCCCTGCCAGCGCGCTTCAGGTTCTCCGTCCGTGAGGCTGGGACCTTTGGCACAATTCCGCTCCGGCGCGCCTGACCGGACGGCCCATCCGGTTGAGTAATCGTGTCATTATGACACATGGTGTGCGGCTAAAATGCGCCATCGAAGTTAATTTTGACCCATTTTATTGCCGGCCGTTTCCCGTGCGGGACATTTCCGCCAAACGGGGGACACGGCGCGGCGGGCGGAAGGGCAAAAAGTCCGCGCGTATATCGCGCCATGCCGCCGGACGGAAACGCTCAAAGGGCCGGTTTCAGACAGGTAATGAAAAAACTGCTCAAAAAATCATTTTCTACCATAAAATGAGTGCTTTTTGCATGGACGATACGGAAATAGCCTTTCCCCGTACCGGCACGGCGGGCCGCGTTTCCAGATAGCGCAATAATCGGGCAAGTTGGCACGGAGTTTGCTTATATATAAATGCAGGGTAAAACCCGTAAAAACGGGGGACCTGCCGGAACCGCGGCCCGCGCCGGGTTCCTGGAGCAGCCGGACAGCGCCCCGTTGGGGCCGCCCCTTGAGGGCACGGCGTAAAAAGCTCTGCAACCGTGGCCCGTAGGGCACGGAACAAGAATACCTGGAGGTATTATCATGAAAGCAGTTACCATGTACCGCCCCTTTGCCATCGACAAGGCTCTTGAGGATTTCGATCGCTACATCGACTCCTTCTTTGGGGAGCCGTCCGGCAATACCGCCCTCCGGTCCTTTGGCCGCAACGGGGCGTGGATTCCCGCCGTGGATATCCGTGAATCGGAAAACGCCTGGGAAATTGACGCCGAGCTTCCCGGCTTTGACGAGAAGGATATTTCCGTTCAGCTTGAAAACGGGCGCCTGTCCATTGAAGCGAAAACGGACGAGAACGTGAAGGACGAAGGCGGCAGGTACCTGATCCGCGAACGGCGGCGGGTATCGTGCAGCCGGACCTTCCGCCTTCCGGAAAACGCCGATCCTGAATCGGTGGCGGCCCGGTACCGGAACGGCGTTTTGAGCCTTTCCGTGCGGAAACGCCCCGAAGCTCAGAAAAAAATCATCCGGATTGGGGTGAACAAAGAATAACGCGCCGGCTGCGCACACCTCACGGCGCTGTGCGCAGCCGGTCCTGGCTTTTGCGGCTTGCCTTCACGGTGTATGGCGCTTTGCGGCATACACCGCGAGACCGGGCTTTTTTGGCCTTTCCTTTTATGATACCCTGCCGTATGAGGTCCTCCGTACCGCTTCCCGCGCTTTTCTTCCGTTCTCTCCCGCTGTTCCTTATCCTCTGGCAGTTATGCCTGATCGCCGGGGACCTTGCCGATACGCCGGTGTACGCGGCTTCGCTTGTCATCGCTTTTTTGGCGGGATTCCTGTTTGCATCGCGGGGACACGGCGCGCGCGGGGAACGGCGCAGCATGAAGCCGGGCGAGGCGCTCCTTGCCATCGCCCTCATCCCCTGGGCGGCGCGCATTTTCCTTGCCCTGCCCCGCCTCTTTGCGGGGGACCGGCTGGCGGCAATGATCGCCTGGGATTCACTTCTTTTAAACCTGGACCGGAATTATTTTGTTTCGCTGCTTCCCTTCTACTGGGCCGCCGCGTCCACCTACTTTTCCGCCCGTTCACGGCGTTTTCTTCGTTTCGATATTGCTGTTTCCTGGGTGATGCTTTTTGTCATTTTTCTGTTAACCCGTTCAGGCGATCTTGAAGCCTGGCGCTGGCCGGCGCTCCTCATCGCGGTTCTTGAGGCCGCTTTTCTCATGCAGCTTGCCGCGCTGGTCCTTTCCCTCCCGGCGGCAGTACGGCTCCGCCGGGGCGAAATTGCCGGGGGATGCGCCGCGCTTTTTTTGCTGGCGCTCGCGGGCGGCCTCCTGGTCATACAGCCCTCACAGGAGCGGGCGGTAAGCCGGGGCGGCGGCCTCCTTCAGCCCAATCTTTTCCAGTTTGATTTTTCGCAAATACTGCGCCTGGAAAGCGAAATCACCATGAATGACGATCTCGCCTTTATCCTCCGCGCGGAGCACGGCGATGCGGGCGCCTACACAAGGCGTTTTGTACTTTCAGGTTACAATCAAAAACAGGGATTCTACCGGCTTCCGGAAATTGACGATCCGGTGCATCCGCCGCGCGTTCCTTCCCGCCGTACCGCGCTTGACGTGCCCGCCCGGGAAAACGCGCGGATTGTCGAACAGGAATACTACTTTGTCAATTTTGACGCTTCCGCGTTTATCGGCATGAACCAGCCGGCGGAAATTATTCCCTTTGAAAGCTGGGACGCGTCTTCGTTTACGTCCGCCTACGCGGTCAACAGCATTGCTTCTGTTGCCGGTCCTTTTGAGCTGATGGATGCCGCGCCGCGCCTGGACCGGCCCGCGCGGACGGACACGGACGGCCCGCTTTTTTCCGCCGCCAGCCTCGGCATGACGGAGGAAACATTCACGCATTATACGGCGCATGCCGCGCCGCCGCGCATCGCGGCCCTTGCGCGTAGCCTGGTCCAAGAAGAAACTTCCTACTGGCGGATGGCGCAGAATATCTACAACTACCTTTGCTATGGCGAGTACCGCTACAGCCTCAAGCCCGGCGCCGCCGCCGACGGCGATCAACTTTCGCATTTTTTGTTCACCTCGAAAAAAGGGTACTGTTCCTACTTTGCGTTTGCCTTTGCCCTGATGCTGCGCTCAACAGGAATTCCCTGCCGGGTCGCGGTGGGATTTTACATTGACGCGGAGCAGAATACATTCGGTTACTACCCCATACGTTCAGACATGGCCCACGCGTGGGTAGAAGTTTATTATCCCCGTTACGGCTGGATCGATTACGATCCTACCACGGCGGAACCGGCGGCGGGGGAAGAATTTGTTTTTTCACGGGGAGTGGATCAGGACCTTTTCGGGCGGCTCATGCGGGAAATACTGGAAAACCGCGTCCGTCTCCGCGAAAAGGAAGGCGAAGACGCGGCGGGAACGCGGCCCGCGCGTATTTCCCGGGAAGCGGTCCGCTTTATGCGCCGCGCGTCCCTGCCGCTCCTCCTCGTAATCACCGTAATGGCATTTCTGTTTCTGCGCGCGGGACCGCTCCTCGCATTTTACGCGGGGAAGACCGGGCGAAAAAAAACAGCGGCCCTGTGGAAACAGGCGCGGAGACGGCTTGCCCTTGCGGGAGAAGGACCCGGACAAAACGAAGCGCCCTTTGAATGGACGGGCCGCCTGGACCGGGAGCTTGGCATGGGACTGTACGCCCTGTACCAGGAAGCGGCGCGGGCCCGTTATGCGCGGGAATACGGCGGCGCGGAAACCGCGCGGGAACGCTACCGCGCCTTTGACGCCGCGTTTCGCAGCCGGATTTCCCTTCCGCGCCGCATCCTCGCGTGGCTTTGCCCGCCCCTCGCGCTGGTTCTGCCCCCGTCCCGGAAAAATCGTGATAAAAACAACGCCGGCGCCGGAGGGGAGGCGCGCGGGAAAAAACGCGCTTCCATAACGGGCGGCGCGCTCGCGGTTATTTTCCTGCTCCTTGCGCCATTTCCCGCGCACGCAGAAGAACCGCCGCCCGCGGAAAGCCTCCTTGCCGGCGCGTTTGAAGCGGAACAAAACGAACGATGGGAACGCGCGATAGAATTACTGTCGCGCGGCGCGGAACAGTACCCGGATGATTTCCGCTTTCCCTGGGAATTGGGGTCCCTGTACTATTCACGGCGCCTCTACGCCCTTGCCTGGGAAGCATACCGGAAGGCGGAACCCTTTCTTCCCCCGGACGCGGATATCTGCATTCGTCTTTCGCGCACCGCGGGCTATCTCAACATGAATACGGTTTCCGCTTCATATCTTGAAAAGGCGCTGGGGATCGATCCCCTGAACCGGGAAGCTATCGACAGCCTTGGATTTATGTACTACAAACTGCACCGCCTGAATGACGGTGAGCGGCTTCTCCTTGCCGCGGTGGAAGCGCTGGGGCCGGAGCGGAATTTCTGCATGACGCTGGGCACGATTTATTCCGGCATGTTCCGCTATGACGACTCGAAGGCATGGTACCTTAAAGCAATAGCGGAGGCAGAGCGGGTCAACGCGCGGAGTTTTGCTTCGGTGGCACACTACAATCTTTCCATACTGGAAAGCAGGTACTATTACTACGCCAATGCTTTTGAACACACCAACGCTTCCCTCGCCTCGGAAGCCAATTCCTCAGGACGCCTCGCACGGGGAGAACTGTACCTGCGCCAGCTTGATTTTCCCAAAGCGTTTGCAGATTACCAAAACGCCTGGGAAAACGATACCTCACCGCTTTCCAAAATGAACCTGGCCCTGGCATTCCGTCTTGCCGGGCGGCTCGAAGAAAGCCGCCGGTACGCGGAAGAATGTCTTGCGTCAACGGAGCATTCCTGGATGCTCAACTACGGCATCGATCCCGCCCGGTACCGGCGGGATCTGTACGAAATTCTGTACGAAGCCTACCGGGGGCTTTACCACGCGGAGCGTTTCAGGGTACACGCCGGTTTCCTCTCTTCGCTCCGGGGATTTTTCCGCCGGTGGCGCTACCGGTTCAGGGCGGCGTCCCGCCGGTTCCTTTTCAAAAAGTACAGCCTCCTTGCCGCGCGGGCCTACGGCGCGGGGGAAGAAAGCAGTAATTCTGTTTTTTATGGCGAAGCGGGACTGGACGCGCAGACGGAATACTACCATGCTTTCTCGTCGTACCCCTTGAGGGCGCGGAACTATCTTGAAAACGCCCGCCGCTTTGAGACGCCGATCATTCCCCGTTCCCGCGCGGCCTATGACGCGGAAGAAGGCGTGCTTACCCAAAAGGCCGCGCTGCTCCGCCGCGCCGCCGGCGCCTACGATCCCGTATGGGAAAAGGACATGATTGCGGAGAGCCTCGTGGAACTCTGCCGCCTCCTTCGGGGGACAAAGCACCGGGCGGAACGGGAGGACGCGGCGGAACGGCTCTACGCACTGAACCGGGGCGGCCTTCGCCAGTACGGGCTCCGCCTGCCGGTGGAAATTGCCGTTGCCGAAGGAACCCGTCCGGCTTCCCCCCGTGCGGTGCGGCGCGTCAAACAAACGCTCACGCGCATGGGCTTTGAGGAAGCCCGGCCCGCCTCCGGTTTTCCGGGCGGGGCCGCCCCTGAAAGCGGCGGCGCCCGCTTCAGTCTGGTCATCACCCTTACCGGAAACGAGGCCCTCTGCGAACTTTACGACCGGGGACGGGGGCGGCCCGTTTTCCGGGAAATTATTCCGCTGCCCTCGCTTTCCCGCAAAGATCTTGCCGCTTTTGCCGGAGTCCTCGAAAATACCGCCTTTACCGGCTTCTAAAAAACCGCGTATACTGGAGGCATGAACACAACTTTACGCCGCCGGAGAAACCGGACCGGCATGCCGGTTCCGGCATTTTTATTCTTTTTGGTACTGATAACAATTTCGGTATTGTATTCCTGTGCTTCCGGTCCAGGCCGCTACGGTACGGGACGGGCGGGAGACGCGATCCCGTTTATGCACGAAGCCCGCAGCGGAACGCTGCCCAACGGCCTATCGTACTATATTTTGAAAAACAGCAAACCGGAAAATCGCGCCTTTCTCGCCCTCGCGGTCAGGGCCGGTTCGGTCATGGAGGAAGACAGCGAACAGGGACTTGCGCATTTTGTGGAACACATGGGGTTCAACGGCACCGCGCGCTTTCCGCAGGCGCAGCTGCGCGACTATCTGCGCTCCCTGGGGATGCGTTTTGGGGCGCACCTCAATGCGTACACATACTTTGATGAAACGGTGTACAGCCTGGAAACACCCGTTGAAACGGATGCGGCAACAGGAATCAAGCGCGTACCCGCGCGGGCGCTTGCCATCCTTGACGACTGGTCACATGCCATGACATTTGATCCGGAAGAAGTTGACGCCGAGCGCAGCATCATTCTGGAAGAATACCGCACGCGCCTGGGCGCGGGCGAGCGCGTTTCCCGGCAGCTTCTTCAGGCAATCCTGCGCGGTTCGATATATCCACAGCGGCGGCCCATTGGCCTTCCCGAAATTATCCAGAACGCGCCGGCGGAACAGCTTGTCAATTTTTACCGGAAATGGTACCGCCCCGACAACATGGCAATAATTCTGGTGGGTGATTTTGATGATGAAGCACTGGAACAAAGCCTGGCCGCGCATTTTACCGCGCCGGAACCGGCTGTTCCCCCGCCCGCGCTTCCCAATACGGAACTGCCTCCGCCGGTAAAAAACAATACCCATGTCGCCATCATTACGGATCCTGAGTATTCCTACACGCGCATTGACGCATATTACAAACTGGAAAGCGCCGCGCGGGGAACGGACCTTGCATCCTACCGGAATGACATTATGCGCGGCCTCATCGAGCAAATTATTTCCCGGCGTTTTGACGAAACCGCCGACAATCCCGATACGCCCTATGCCAGCGCGGGCGCATGGGAGGAACGATTCGGCGGGACCGGACGGTTTTATGTGATGGCCGCCGTTGCCAAGCCCGGTTCCGCGCGGGAAAGCCTCCGCGCGATCCTCCGCGAAAAGGAATCCATATTCCGCTACGGCTTTACCGCGCCGGAAATTGAGACGGCAAAACGCGCGCTGATTTCCAATTTCAGGCAGCAGCTTTCCGAGCGGGACCGGCAGGAATCCGCGTCCTATATTTCGCGCTTTACGTCCCATTTTCTGCGTGATATTTCCATGCCGGATATTGCGTGGGAACTTGAAACGGTAGAATCACTACTCCCCGGAATTACCGCGCGGGATCTTGCCGCAATGGCCCGTTCTTTTTTCAAAACCGGTGATCTGACCCTGACCATTATCGCGCCGGAAGCGGAGGCCGAAGCGCTTCCGGCGGAAGCGGAAGTGCGTGAAATTATCGCGGCGTCCTCCCGCGCGCGGATCGCCCGCCCGGCGGAATATGCCTCGAAGGGAGACCTTGTTGCCGGTGAACCCGGCGCGGGGAGTATTGTTTCGGTACAAACCGACAACGCAAGCGGCGCGCACATCATCACGCTGAGCAACGGCGCTTCCGTTATTGTCAAAACGACCGCCAACAAAAACAACGAAATTGTTCTTTACGCCGTCAGCCGGGGCGGAAGCGCCTCCGTTCCGCCGGAAGAAGCCTGGTCCGCATACCTCGCGCCGGAACTGGCGCAGGCGTCCGGACTTGGGCCGTACCGGCGCGCGGAACTTGCCGAACGCCTCGCGGAAAAACAGGTTTCACTCTCGTTCTGGACTTCCCGTCTGAGCCGGGGGTTCCAGGGGTCGAGCACGCGGGAAGACATTCGCACCCTGTTTGAACTGCTCTACCTGGGCTTTACGGAACCGCGGATCGACAACGATGCCGTGCGGGTCGTTGCCGATCAATACCGGACGCAGCTTGCGCGGCGGAATGAAAATCCCGATCAGTACTTTTCCGATGAAGTAACGCGCATCGTTTACGGGAACAATCCATGGATCCGGCCCATGACCATGGAAGATATAAACGGCATCAGTATTGACGCGGCGGCGCGTTTTATAAAGCGAGCCGCAAATCCCGCCGATTATACGTTTGTGTTTACCGGAAATGTGGACGTGGAATTTATCGCGCCGTATCTTGAAACATGGCTTGCCTCAATTCCTGCCGGAACCGCCGCCTGGAACGCCTGGCCCAATCCGGGTATTGCGCGTCCCGGAAAGGCGGAACACCAATTCTACCGTGGCCGGGAAGAAAAAAGTACGGTAGTTTTGTGCTGGTTCATGCCGCAGTCCTGGACGCCGGAAGCATACACGGCGGCCGCGGTACTGAGCGAATACCTTGACATTGTTTTAATCGATGAAATCCGCGAAAAACTCGGCGGCGTGTATTCCATCGGCGCATCGGCGGCCATTTCCTCCGTGCCGCCGCCGGGAGAAGCGATTCTGCAAAGCAGCTTTGCGTGCGATCCCGGCCGGGCCGTGGAACTGAGCGACGCGGTTATCCGGGAGTTTGAAAAAATTGCCCGGGGACAAATCGATCCCGGCAACTTTGCCAAAGCAGTGGACGCGCTGAAAAAGGGCTGGGAAGAATCCATGCAGAGCAATTACTTTATCAGCCAGAATTACGCCACGCTGCGCGCTACGCTTGATATGCCGCTGGAATATCTGCACAGCCTGCCGGGCCGCTATGATGCGGTGCGGCAGGCGGATGTACAGAACTTCTGCCGGGCGTTACTGCCGCGCGGCCCGCTGCGGATGATCCTCTACCCTGAAACGAACCGGTAGGGACGGCGGGCGCCGCATAACAATCCGCCTCCCGCATGGCCCCTTTCACGCAGAGCCCCCGCCTTCCAATCCGCACGGCGGCGGATTGGAAGGCGGCTGAGTACCATCCTGGGGTTTGCGGCTACGCCGCAAACCCCAAGCTCAACCCGCTACGCGGTTTGAGCACATTACGGAACCCGCTTAAAGCGAATCCGCACCCTGATGCGGCTCTTCCCCTCCTGGTAGCCGTCCTGTCCGGGGCGTAACTCGCCGGTGTTGGCGATGCCGCCGTCTGTATCGGTCCACTGCCCGATATAGATGGAACCCACCCCATAGCGCCGGATGCGGTAATTGGAATCCGGGAAGGGATTGTTGTACCCCGGCCCGTGAACGCCGGTATACAGCGCGTCCAAAAAGGCAAAACCCGTTCCCTGATTGCTGGGGTTTTGCGGATCAACGGGCGGATCATTGGAAGGCGTTATCCCCCGGAATGTATAGCTAAAACCGTTCGAGGCAAGCGTTTTTGCCTCCAGGGTCAGAATCAGGGTGTAGTAGCCATGCTGTTTGGCCACCGGCCCATGATTGCCGTCAGGGAAACCGGCAAGCGTGGTATCAATGGTGCTGTCGAACCAGTGCAGGAATCCGTTAGAATCCATGCGCCGGGGCCACATCCAGGAGGTGGTGCCAGTATTCTGTTCATGCCAGTCGGTGTAGTAATGCTGCAGCAAAGTATGGGTGGGATTGTCCGGGGCCGGGTGCATCTGCGGCTGGCTTTCCCAGTAAAAATACCAGAGGTGGTCCACCACCTGGTACTGTCCGAAGTCGCCGCCATTGGCCCCATAAATAAAGTCATGTAAATTCCTGTTTTTTCCAAAACCGGTGGTTATAAATTTATTCGTCAGGCTCCGGTCCGTTACCGTGAGGAACGTCATGTCGCGCGTAAGATCGTCATTCAGGATGGCAACGCCCGGCCACTTCCACAAAAGGTCGATGGTGCGGGTGGGCGCTTCCTTGGCGATATGAAGATCATAAAACCACGACTGATCCCGCCCGTACCAGAGGTTTGCCGTTGAGCCGTCCCCGGACGGGTTAAACACCCGCACGCCGTAAATGCCCGGCGGCAGCAGTAATTCTATTTTTTGGCCGGGCATCAGGCCGCT
>JAITGJ010000063.1 GCA_031280705.1 Spirochaetaceae bacterium | reverse complement strand
TTCTGAAACTTCAGTTTCAGAACAGCTTCCGCTTAAAAACGCGGTTTCATAAGGCTTTAGCCTGAGAAACCGCAGGACGTGTTCCGAAACCAACCGGGTTTTGGAACACGTCTAATGTGTCTACATTATAGACAGACTCTATGTAGTGGCCGGCCCGGCGCCGCCCGCGCTGAGCCTGGCTTTCGCGGCTTCTTCGGCGGCTTTTTGCCGGGCCGCAAGAAGCGCCTGTTTTGCCCGCAGGCGTCCCTTGCCCACCCGGAACCGCTGAACCAGCCGGATCCGCGCGGGACAGATAAAGGTACAGCCGCCGCACTCGATACAGTCCATGAGGCCGCATCGCACCGCCTCGTCCAGGTCCTCCGCCTCAAGGGCGTTGTTCATCAGCACCGGGGAAAGTTTCATGGGGCAGTTACGAAGGCACCGCCCGCACCGGATGCAGGGCCCTTCCCGATCGGCGTAGGTCTCCTTCGCGTCCATAAAAACGATGCCGGAGGTATTTTTCTGGATGGGAATGCCCGCGGCGGAAACCGCGGTTCCCATCATGGGGCCGCCGAAAAGGATTTTTCGCACCCGGTCATGGTCAATATCCATAAATTCCGGGGGAAGGTCCGTAAGAAGCGTCCCGATGGGCGCGTATATATTTTTCGGGGTTTTGCACGCCGCGCCGGAAACGGTAAGGCCCCGCTCAATGAGGGGCTTCCCCAGCGTAAAGGCTTCCGCGACCGCGACAAGGGTTCCCACATTGGACACGATACAGCCCGCGTCCGCCGGAAGGCCGCCGGAAGGCACCTCACGGCCGGTGGTGGCGGTGATCAGCATCTTTTCGCCGCCCTGCGGGTAGCGGGTTTTACAGAGGACCACCTCGATGGTTCCCGGATGGGGCACTTCCTTAATGGCCGCCTCCAGCCGGGGGAGGAGGGACGCCTTGTTATCCTCCATGCCGATAATGGCCCGGTTTACCCCGGCGATCTTCATCACGATGGCAATTCCCTGAACAAGGAGTTGTGTTTTTTCTTCAAGCAGCGCCTCGTCCGTGGTGAGGTAGGGTTCACATTCCGCCGCGTTGGCGATCACCGTATCAACGGGCTTATTCGGGGCAAGTTTGATGTGGGCCGGAAAACCCGCGCCGCCCATACCGACAATCCCCGCCTCGCGGATACGGGCGAGGGCGTCTTCCTTTGAACAGACGCCGATGTCGAGCGGCGGAAGAAAGTCGTCTCCCGAAACGGCCTCGTCCGCTTCGATCACGATGCAGGGCCCGTCGGTATTGTTCGACTGGGTACGCGGCTCAATCTTCTTTACCACCCCCGCAATGGACGCGTGAACGGGCACCGTCATGGGGCCCGGCGACGCCGCGTCGGCAATTTTCTGGCCCCGCTTTACCTGGTCGCCCACGGCGACCAAACTTTTATTCGGCGCGCCAAAATGCTGATTGATGGGTATGACCACCTGCTTTGGCGCGGGGACCGTCTCTGCCGGTCTGCCTTCGGTAGCGTGCTTGCGGGCCGGAACCCGCAGCCCCCGCTTGAACGTTTTTACCGCCATCTGGCTTCTCCTTCTTGACCTGAGGTATGTGCCGCACGGCGGGGACCCCATTCCGGCGGCTCCCCGAACCGGCAAAAGCACGAACAACGCGTAACGCGGCCAGAGCCGCGCGCTTCGGCCCGTTTCCAGGCAATGCCATGACAAAACTTTTGCAGGGATCCGCGCTTCGTCCGGGCGGCGGCGCGGCGCGGATCCCCCCGAAAAAAATACTGTATCACGCGGCAAGGAATGCGTCAAGCGGCTGAAAAAAACAGTATTACTGCGCCCAATTAACGCAAATACGGGGAGCCTGATTTGTACATTTTGCGGGAATGCCGGCCAACGCCGGCCTTTCGGAACATACCGGGTTTCACGCCGGGGCGCGGAGGCAGCGCGCGGGGGACAGGCGATAGGCCAGGCAACTCCGAAACAGCCTTGAAATACGCCCCCCATAACCGTACCGGCTGAACAGCGTATCACCGGCATTAACAAGTTCCCCTTGACGGCTGCCACTCCGCTCCTCTGTCCTGGTCCGTATACCCCCATGCGGGGATTCCACCCCCGCAACGCCCCCGCTGTGCTGTCCGGCAACGCCCCGCAGAGGGGCCGAATGCCCCCCTCAAAAAAACGGCGGCGGGTTGCCATGAGCGGGCGCTTGTGATAGGTTAAAGGCGCGTTAAAAAGGGGTAATCGTGAAAAAGAGCAGCATGTTTTTACTATGGGTTGGGGCGGCAATTTCTGTTTCAGAAATATTTACCGGAGGTCTGCTTGCCCCCCTGGGTTTTGTCAAGGGGCTTATTGCAATAATTATTGGGCATTTAATCGGAACGGCGCTTTTTGCGGGAGGCGCGTATGTTTCTTATTGCCGGAAAATGAACGCAATGGACAGCGTGGCTTTTTCTTTCGGAAAAAACGGCGGAAAACTTGTCGCATTGTGCAATCTGGTACAGTTGGTAGGCTGGATTATCATTTTAGTTGTACAGGCAGGAGGCGCCATCGCCGCCGTATTCCCAAATCTGCCTTTTTGGGCGGTAACATTTGCGTTATCCATTCTGCAAATGGTATGGGCCATAATTTTCGGCAGTCCCGGAGGGCGCATAAATGATATAGCGGTTGTTCTTTTGGCTGGTCTTTGTGTTTTGTTTCTGGTTGAATCCTTTAACCATGAATCA
>JAITGJ010000237.1 GCA_031280705.1 Spirochaetaceae bacterium | reverse complement strand
CCCGCACGGCGGCATGGCGGCGTTTGCGGCGCCGCCATGCCGGATTTTGAACAGGCGCTCGTACATCAGTGCTGCTTTAACGCAGTTTTGCCGCGGCGGTTTCCATGGCCTCCGCCGCCTGCCGGGGCGTCTGTCCGCCGCGGATCACCTGAATAACCGCCTGGTTCATCGCGGCGTACAGGTCGAGGAATTTCGGCCACACAAAACGCGCGTCGGTTTCTTTCCCCGCGTTGAGGGCGAGGAATTCGTTGGCGTGGGCGTCCAGCAGCACAATCGGGAAATTAATCATGGGGAAGAAGCCCACCGGCAAATTCGCCGACGCGGTAACGGCGCCCGTTTCGGACGCGAGCCATGCGAGGAATTCCCGGCATTCTTCGGGATATTTGGTCGCCCGGTTATAGGTAATCGCCATATCGGGATGGAACGTGATCGCGGCCGGCTTTCCCGCGGGCGCGGGAATGGCGAAGACGCCCCACTCAAAGGGAACGCCATCGTACACGCCGACCGTCCATGAACCGTCGATAAACATGACCGCCTGCTGGGTGTTGAACATCGCCTGGGAGTCGTTATACGTTACCGATTCATACCCCCGCGGCAGGAATTTCGCGGCGCTGGCCATGGCCTGGAACGCGGCGGTAAAATTCGCGTCGTTGAGTTTCTTCTCGCCGGTTTCGTACTTTACCCGCTCGGCGGCGCCGCCCGTATAGTTGGGCAGAAGCCCCAGAAAAAAGGTTTCCAGAATGTCCCACTCGTCGGCCACGCCGTTTGCCAGGGGCGTATAACCCTTTGCAAGGAGGGTCTGGCAAAGCGCGAGGAATTCCTCCCAGGTCTGGGGAATGGCGAGCCCTTCCTTCTGGAAGATCGTTTTGTTGTAATACACCGCGTGGGAAACCGCCGCAAAGGGAACGGCGAAAATTTTTCCGTCTTCCATGGTCCACGGCGCGCTATTGGAGGCGGTAAAGTTCGCCTTGACGCCGGGAATATCGGAACAGTCGGCAAAATAACCGGCGTTGAACAGTTCCCTGCCGGGGGCGTAGGACCGGGCGTACATCAGGTCCGGGCCGGTGCCGCCGTCAAGCTGGAGCCGGAGCGTCGCGTTGTAATCGGGCGGATTGGTCGGCTGGAACCGGATCTCCACATTCGGTTTGATTTTTTTGTACTCCGCAAGGAGCCGGTTCATCTGGGCAACGTCGTCCGCCCGCCAGGAACCCATGGTCAGCACAATCGTGCCGCCGCCCGCACCGCCGCTTTTCGCGCAGGAGAAAAACAGCGTGCTCCCCGCAGCCACGGCGAGGATTGCCAGCGCGGCCGCGCCTTTTGTCAATTTCTTCATCATTATTGCCACCTTGAAACACAGATTTCCCGCCACGGGCGGGAAGAATTGGTTGATTATAAAATAATCGCCGGAATCTGTAAAGCAAAAAATGAAACGCGGAGGTGTTTTTTTTGCTTTAACACGGGAATTATTCAAAAAGTTCTCTTTTTCTTCACTGCTCCGGCTCCAGGCGGTTTTGGAAAGAACGGCCGTCCTTTCGCACGGTTCCGCTCACAGACGATGCCGGGCGGAGCGGTTTATTGACAGCGCCGGACTATTCCTTTATTCTGCGTTCAAAGGAGGCGCGGCATGGGAAACACCGGATCGCTCAAAGTTGGAAAGGGCGCGTTTCTGCTGTCGGCGGGGATCATTCTCGCCCTGATGATCGTCTCGGGCGCGCTTACCAGGGCGCTCCCCGCGGGCGTTTTTGAGCGGGTAACGGAGGGGAGCCGCATCCTCGTGGTGCCGGGCAGCTACCGGGAAGTTCCCCGGCCCGCGTATCCGTTCTGGCGCTGGTTTACCGCGCCGGTAGAAATACTGTACGGCCCGGAAAGCCTTACCCCCGTCGTACTTTGTGTTTTTATCCTCATCGTGGGCGGGTCCATCGGCATTCTTGAACGCGCCGGGGTAATGGAGGCGCTGATCGGGCTTTTGGTGGCGCGCTTCAAAAAACGGCGCTACCTCCTCATCGCCGTCCTGATTTTTTTCTTCATGTTTCTCTCGGGCTTTGTGGCGATTTACGAAGCGATGATCCCCATGGTAGTTTTTATGGTGCCCATCGCCATTTCCCTGGGCTGGGATTCCCTCACCGGGCTGGGCATCAGCCTCCTGCCGCTCGGCTTCGGCCTTGCCGCCGCCGTAACCAACCCCTTTACGGTGGGAGTGGCCCAGGAGATCGCGGGCCTTCCCCTTTTTTCGGGATTTCCCGTGCGGCTGGCTTTTTTCATCATCGTTTACGGAACGCTCTGTTTTTTTGTGATCCGCCACGCGAAAAAAGTTGAAAAGGACCCCGCGTGTTCTTCCTGCTACGCGGACGATGAAAAACTGCGCAGTAAAATAATTCCGGCGGAAACCGGTTCTCCGTCCAGCCCCCGGAAAATTCGCGCCCTCGTCTGTTTTTTGTGTTCGATCAGCCTCGCCATCGCCGGCGTGATTATTACCGCCCGGCTCCCCGGCCTCGCAAACCTCGCGTTCCCGATTATGGGCGTCTGTTTCCTTGCCGGGGGCATATCCGGCGGCGCGGTCGCGGGAAGCGGCGCGGGAAAACTGATCGGCGGGTTTGGCCGGGGCGCGCTCGGCATGGCGCCGGGAATTGTTCTCGTGCTCATGGCGTACAGCGTAAAGCATATTATCGTTACCGGGATGATTATGGATACGCTGCTTTACCTTGCGGCGCGCCTTATCGGCGGTGCGCCGCCCCTTGCCGCGGCGTTTTTGGTGTACGCGGCCACGCTCGCAATGAATTTCTTTATCGGATCGGCGTCCGCCAAGGCCATGCTGATGATGCCCCTGCTCGCGCCCCTCGCCGATATGGCGGGCATCACGCGGCAGACGGCGGTCATGGCCTTTGATTTTGGCGACGGGTTTTCCAATATGATCTATCCCACAAACGCGGCGCTCCTCGTCGGCCTTTCCTTTACCGTAGCCGGTTATGCCCGCTGGATGCGGTGGACCTGGAAACTCCAGGCGGTAATTCTTTTCCTTACCGCGGCGTTTCTGGTTTTTGCGGTGCGCGTGCGCTTCGGGCCGTTTTAATCCGCCGTGTAACAAGCGGCGGGAACCGTCTTCCGCGCCGTTCCCCTTTTCGGTATACTCTGCGTAATTGCCGGGATTTTTTGGGCGGCTGCCAAACAACTTCCGCTATTGTGTGGGGCGCATTATGATAGTTATTCTTTCCAAAGGGATTACCGGGCGGGACCGCGCGCTGATCCGTTCCTGGCTTGAGGAGCGTTCGTTTACCTGCCGGGAACAGACCCTGGGCGATGACGCGGTTATCGGCGCGGCGGGCAAGGGCACGGCGGATATACGGGAACTTGCCCTTTTGCCGGGGGTGGAGCGGGTCGCGGCGACATCGAAACCCTATGAGCTCGCGTCACGCGAAACAAAATCCGCCGATACCATTGTTTCGGTGAGCGCGGCTCCATCAGGGCCCGCGGTCAAAATCGGCGGTTCGCGGATCACGATCATCGCCGGTCCCTGCGCGGTAGAAAGCCGGGAGCAGATTTTTGAAACCGCGGCGCGGGTGCGCGAATCAGGCGCGGTGCTGCTGCGCGGCGGCGCATACAAGCCCCGGACCAGTCCCTACGCGTTTCAGGGGCTGGGCATGCAGGGGCTTGAATTGATGAAGGCCGCGGGTGAGGCGGAAGGCATGCCCATTGTAACGGAAGTCGTGTCGCCGGAACTTGCCGATGCGATGAAAGACCTTACCGATATGTTCCAAATCGGCGCGCGAAACATGCAGAATTTCGAGCTTCTTAAAAAAGCCGGTGCACTGAAAAAGCCGGTGCTCCTCAAGCGGGGCCCGTCGGCAACGATTGAGGAATGGCTGCTTTCCGCGGAGTATCTGCTTGCGTCCGGCGCCAACGGCGTAGTGCTCTGCGAGCGGGGCATTCGCACATTCGAAACGTACACCCGCAACACGCTGGATATTTCGGCGATTCCCGTGGTCAAGCGGCTTTCTCACCTGCCGGTGATTGTTGATCCGAGCCACGCGGTGGGCATCCGCGCGATGGTGTCTTCCGCGGGACTCGCGGCGGTGGCGGCCGGGGCGGACGGCCTTACCGTGGAGGTGCATCCAAAGCCGGATACGGCGCTTTCCGACGGGCCGCAGTCCCTGTATCCCGCCCAGTTTGAACGTCTCATGCGGGACATTGAAGCCCTCGCGCCGGTGGTAGGAAAGGAATTGCTGCGTACCCCGCGCCCCGCCGTTTTGCCCGCCGCGCCGTCTCCCGCTGCGGGAAGGCGCGTTCCCGGCGGTCCGGACACGCCGCCCTCCGGAGCGGCGGAACATCCCGTCGCCTTTGCCGGTGAAAGCGGCGCGTATGCGGAACAGGCTTTGATGCGCGCCTTTGGCGAGGACGCGCCCCGCCGCGCCTGCCCCTCGTTTTCCGCCGTGTTCGATTCCCTGCTGGACGGCTCTTCGGCCTTTGCCGTTGTGCCCGTGGAAAACAGCCTTACCGGATCGATTCACGAAAACTACGATCTTTTTCTGCGCTACCCCGACATCGCGCTCGCGGGAGAAATCAAGCTCCGCATCGTTCACTGTCTTATTGCCCGCGAGGGGGCAAGCCTTGACACGATAGTGGAAGTGCGGAGCCACTCGCAGGGATTTGCCCAGTGCGGGGATTTTCTCAAAAAACATCATTGGGTGCTGGAACCTTACTACAATACCGCGGCGGCGGTCGCGTCGCTGCTTGGGGAAGAAGGCGCGGACCGGACACGGGCCGCGGCCATCGCGGGGGAAGCCGCGGCCAAGGCGTACGGCCTCCATATATTGAAGGAAGGCATTGAAACCAACCCGCTCAATTACACCCGTTTTGTTATTGCCGCGCGGAAGGGCGAAAACGGCGAGGCGCCCGCGCCGCCGAGCCTGGGTTCCGTCCGGGCAAACAAGGCGAGCCTCATTTTTTCGGTGAGCGATGAACCGGGCGCGCTGTTTGCCTGCCTCAAAATTTTGAGCGGCCGGGGCATCAATCTTTCAAAACTTGAGTCCCGCCCCATTCAGGGCCGCCCCTGGCAGTACCAGTTTTACGTGGACCTCCGCCTTCCGGAAACCGGCGAAGACTTTTCCCGCGCGCTGGCGGCCCTGCGCGAGCGAACCGGGGATTTTCGTTACCTGGGCGCATACCGGGGCGCGGTATAAGGGCGGCGCGGGGATGACCGGGCCGCGCCTACGCCCTGTGTCTCCGTTGGTTCAAAAAACAGCCGGGTTGCTTTCTTTTGCTTGATGAAGAAGTCCTTCCTGATTATAGTTATACCATGGCAGATGACATTTTTGACAAGGTTTTTTCGGTATTTTCCCGGGACGATACGGGAGCCGGGGACCAAAAACACTTCTTGCGGCAGGTACAGAAAGCTCTGAGTACCAACAAGTACGGAAAATTCTACAAACTCAAAACCGGGGATGTGGATGTATCGTTTGCTTACTTTATTTACGATATTTACCGGACCATCGTGCCGGTAACGTCTTTTATGAAGAACCCCGCCCAGCTTGAAAAGATACGCCAGATCACCGTGGAGGCATATCTGGACAAGGCTTCGTTTGAAATTGCCAAACGGCTCCGGCCGGAAGTGGTGTCCCGGCAGGTTGCCACGGCAAACCCCCAGGAGTATACGAAGCTGCTCCAGGCGGACATGGCCGCGCTCACGGCGGCCTTCGACCGGAACCGGACGCTGGTGGTAAACCGCTGTTACGCCCTGATTTCAGCCTTTTGCACCTTTGCCAATTTTGATTTTGAGGGGTTCCTCAAAAAATTCGATCCGGGGCTCAAAATGATTCAGGGGTATATTCCCAAATTCCTGCCCCTCAAGGGATCGATTATCGCCAAACATCTTGAGGCGTTCCGGGCCACTGCCGCGCCGCTCAATGTGGACGGCGACTGGAAAACAGTATTCGCTATTTTCAAGACCGCGCTGAACGGCGTTGATCTGATTCCCTTTGAGCAGTGGCAAAGCCTCGTCCTTGCCCTGCGGGATGTGCAGAATTCCGGCATCATGGACCTGATATGCCAGGAAACGTACAAGGATCCCCTGTGGCAGGGGAAGGTCGTCAAAATTGACGATAACCTGGTACAGGCGTGGTTTGAGGCGAAGCGCGCGGAGATTCAGGGTTTTATCGGCGGTATCGCGGACAACCAGCGCGGCGCAAAAGTAAAAAGCCTTGCCAACGCAATTTTCGGCACCTTTGACGTAACCCGCCTCTTGGGTTATACGGTAAAGGAAAACGCGCCCTATGTCAAAAACGGACTTGACGGCCTGGTGCACGCCGCGCCGCTCAACTATCTTTCCGCGTTTATGGAAGATTTCATTGAAAAGGAATTGCAGGATCTCTGCGATATTCTTTTGATCCGCGGGCAGTGGACAAATATAACCCTATCGCGGGAAATGTCGGATGCCTACAATGTGCTCAAGGATCTGCCGCCCGTGATTCTGGAATTTGATGAAAATCTTGCCGACACGGGAAAAGACGGCCCGCGCCTCAAAAACGCCCTGTTTCGTGTTGACCGCGACAAATCACAGGTACGCTATATCAACAGTATTACCGCCGGGCTTAATGACCGGGCGGAGGAAATCATCAGTTCAGCAACCGGCGCGCTGGTGGTAATCGGCAGGCATCTCAAACAGTTGATCGATGACTTCCAGAAAAAACCGAATGATCTGGTTATCAACTGGAAGGAACTGGGTCTTGTATCCAAATCGCCCCTGCTTGAGCGGATGCAGGAAGACTGCAAAAAGGTAAACTATTTCGTTCAGTTGATGCAAATATCCATGGCGTAGCGGCAGGATTTATCCGTAACCCGCTCCGGGGCCTCAGGACAGCGCCCTGCCGCCGCGTTTTTCGAGCAAAAATATGCCCGCCTTTTTCCCGGAAAGCAGAATGGAAAAACGGCGGGTAATTTCAAAACCCGCCGTTTCCGCGGCCTGTTCAAGCTCCGGTTTTCGCGCGGAGAGCAGTACCGCCGCGCCTTCGTCCGCGAGGATGCGGGAAAAAACCGCGGTCATATTCCGGTAAAACTGTTCCAGGGGAAGGGCCGTTTCGGCAAAAAAACCCCAGGGCGGATCGCTCACAATTTTGGTAACGGATTTTTCTCCCAGCGCGGCGGCAAGCTCCGCCACGTCTTTACAGAGAATGACGCGGCGGGCGGGGGCGGCCGCGGCAAGTTTTTTTCGCGTGCGGCGGATCGCTTCGGCGGAAATGTCGGCGGCGATAACGGACGCCGGGGGAAAGTGTTTCAGCGCCTGGAACGGTATGGCCCCGCTTCCCGAAAAGGGGTCAAGGACAGTATCGCCCGGACCGATATTGGCGAGGCGGCAGAGCATCCACGCAAGGGGCGGGGGAAGTTCCCCGGGGCGGAGGCTTTTTTCCCATGACGCGCGGCGGGTGAGGCGCTTCATGAATACGGAAAAACCTTCACTCCGGTACAGAAACCAAAATTCAGCGCCACGGTTCGCGCGGTCAAGGGCCAGGCCGGAACAGCGCGCGATATACCGTTCCGCGCCGGAGCGTATCGCGCCTTCCACAGCGGCGGGGCGGTTTTCAAGCGATGTTACAATCCTGAATGAGCGAATGTTTTTACTGTTTTTTGTGATGATTTCCCGCCCCGCCTCCCCGGTTGTATGGACAAGGCCGAGGTGCGTTTCAAGCGCGGCTAGGCCGCCGCGCCTTTCCCTGATGTCTATAACCGCAAATATATTGTTAAAACAAAAAAAACCAAGCCGGTCGTAGGTCCGGGATGTTTCAAAAATTACCGCCCCGTCCAGAAGTTTGATGAAGCGGGCGTCATCAAGCCGGGACAGAACTACTTCTTTAACGGCTTCCGCGAGTCCCGGCGCAAAAGTCGCGTAAAACGTATATTTCACCGGGCGCTCCCGCCGCGCCGCTCCCGCACGCCGCCAAACCGCACCCGGCAACGGCTCCACCGCGGCCCCCGCCCGGAGATTAGCTGCACCCGGTAGTCGCGCCGCAGGTGTCGTTGCGACACCTGCCCGGAGATTAGCTGCACCCGGTAGTCGCGCCGCCGGTGTCGCATTTCATGCAGGTTCCGTTGCGGACGAGGGTGAAGGAACCGCAGGCGGGACAGGGGTCGCCTTCGTAGCCTTTGACGCGCGCCTCCACGATCTTTGCCGCTTCGCCGTCCGCCGCTTTCGCGCGTTCCCGTCCGCCCCCGCCGGTGGACTTTTCCGCCGCGCCCGCGGCCCTTCCGCCGGAAGCGGATTTTTCGGGCGGCGCCGTCCGGCGGCGTGTTTCATCGCCCGTGGCGGTGGTCTGAAGATCTTCAGGCTTTACCTGGCCCAGGTCGTTTCGTTTGAGATAGCTTATCGCCAGGTCCCGGAACACATAGTCAATGACGCTCGTGGCCATCTTTACATAATCGTGGCCCCGTACCACGCCATTGGGTTCAAACTTCGAGAAGGTAAAGGCGTCCACGTATTCTTCCAGGGGGACCCCGTACTGGAGGCCCAGCGAAACGGCGATGGCAAAACTGTTGAGGAGGCTTCGGAACGCCGCGCCTTCTTTGTGCATGTCCAGAAAAATTTCCCCAAGGCCGCCCTCGTCGTATTCTCCCGTGCGGATAAATATGGAGTGGCCGCCGATTTTGGCTTTTTGGGTGTAGCCCGTCCGGCGGTTGGGAAGGGATCGCCTGACCCCCCGGCGCGCCGTTCCGGCGGCTGTCTCCGCCGCGCCGGGAACGCCCTGCCGTGTATGACGCTCCACCGCGAGCACCGTGTCCGCGAGCGGATCGGCGCCGGGGACAAAGGACAAAAGGGGCTGGGAAAGTTTTGAGCCGTCCCGGTACAGGGCAACGGCCTTGAGGGCGCTGCGCCAGGCAAGCATGTACGCCCCCTTTACATCGCCATAACCGGCGCTTGCGGGCATATTGATGGTTTTGGAAATCGCCCCGGAGATAAACGGCTGGACCGCGGCCATCATCCCGATATGCGCCTCCCAGGAGATGGACCGCGTCCCGTTCTTCCCGGAGGGCGTGGCGGTGTCAAAAACCGGGTAATGTTCCGGTTTGAGGAGCGGCGCGCCTTCAAGCCCCATGGTCCCGCAGGCCCATTTTTCGGCGGCTTCGATTTCTTCCGGCGTAAACCCCAGTTCCGCAAGCAGGCTAAAACCGGGCGCCGTCCAGCGGGATTCGTCAATGCCGAGCGTTTCTTCCACAAATTCTTTGCCCAGAATCCAGGTTGAAAATACCCCGTCAAGGCCGGCGCTTGACCGGACCGCCTCTTCGGCCAAAAGTATTTCCCGGGGAGTAAATCCTTTTTCAGCAAGGGTCCCATGGTTGATCCCCGGCGCGCCTGAGAGGGTCTTTTTTCCCGTAGCCCAGGCGATAATTTCCGCGATGGCCTCCCCGCCGTAGCCCAGGGCCGTAAGCGCCTCGGGCACGGATTGATTGATAATTTTGAAATAGCCGCCCCCGGCAAGTTTCTTGAATTTAACCAGCGCGAAATCAGGTTCCACCCCTGTTGTATCGCAGTCCATGAGCAGGCCGATGGTCCCCGTGGGCGCGATGGCGCTGACCTGCGCGTTCCTGAAGCCGCTCTTTTCACCCAGTTCGAGCGCCCGGTCCCAGGCGCTTCGGGCGGCTTCAAGAAAATACGCGGGGCACGGCCCCGGATCGATGCCCACAGGCGGCGTGTTAAGCGCCTCGTACTCCGCGGGCGCGGCGTTATACGCCGCCCGCCGGTGATTGCGGATAATACGGAGCATATTGTCCCGGTTGGCGGCGTACCCCGCAAAGGGGCCCATTTCCGCCGCCATCCGCGCCGACTGGGCGTAGGCTTCCCCGGTAAGGAGCGCCGAAAGCGCCCCGGCAACGGCTCGCCCTTGCCCGGAATCGTAGGCCAGCCCCATCAGCATAAGCAGGCTCCCCAGATTGGCGAATCCCAGCCCCAGCGTCCGGTACTCCCAGGAAAGCCGGGCGATTTTCGGCCCGGGAAACTGCGCCATGGTTACGGAAATTTCAAGGATCACCGTCCAGATACGGATCGCGTGGAGATAGCCTTCAATATCGAACGTTTTTGCGTCTTTGCCGTACAGGGCGGCAAGATTGATGGACGCGAGATT
The DNA here is from genome assembly GCA_031280705.1 of Spirochaetaceae bacterium. Lineage (GTDB taxonomy): Bacteria > Spirochaetota > Spirochaetia > Treponematales > Breznakiellaceae > JAISQV01. The sequence goes on along the minus strand of JAITGJ010000237.1, from coordinate 4,366 downwards.
GCAGGCCGTATCGTCCAGAAACATATATTCCGAGCAGGGGTTTGACGCCCGAATCTCGCCGCCGGAGGGACAGGTGTGCCAGTCGTTTATCGTGGTGTGGAACTGAACGCCCGGATCGGCGCACCGCCAGGCCGCGCGGGCGATCCGTTCCCAGAGCTGCCGGGCGGGAATGGTTTTGACGGGTTTGCCGTCAACCCGCGCTGTAAGGTTCCAGGGCTCATCCTTCTCAACGGCCCGCATGAATGCGTCGTCAAGGCGGAGGCTATTGTTCGACGACTGGCCGGAAACGGTATTGTAGGCTTCATCGTCCCAGGCCGTGGTAAAAAGCGCCTCGTCCTCAATGCCGTCCCCTTCCTCAAGGCGGCGCAAAACCTGATACAGGTACGCCGGCGGAATCGCGGCGGCCAATGCCGCGCGCAGGCCGTCCGCGAGCGCGCGGTTCTTTTCCGCGTCAAACCGGTCCGCATCGTCCCCCCGGAACGAGGACAAGGCCCGTTTGAGCGCCTCGATGTGTTTTTTGATAATGGCCGAGCCGGTAACCATTGAGACGACCTTGTGCTCCTCCCCGGCTTTCCAGTCCACGTAGGTTTCAACATCGGGATGATCCACATCCAGGGTTACCATTTTAGCCGCCCGCCGGGTGGTGCCGCCGCTTTTGATGGCGCCCGCGGAACGGTCGCCGATTTTGAGAAATGACAGAAGCCCGGACGATACACCGCCGCCTGAAAGCTTTTCGTTTATGCCGCGAATCCGCGAAAAATTTGACCCCGTCCCGGAGCCATACTTGAAAAGCCGCGCTTCCCGGGTTACGAGGTCCATGATCCCGTCCTCATTTACGAGGTCGTCTTCGATATTGAGGATATAGCAGGCGTGCACCTGGGGCCGCTCATAGGCGTTGGCGCTTCGGGTAACCTGCCGTGTTTCCGCGTCATAATAGTAGTGCCCCTGGGCCGGGCCTTCTATGCCGTAAACCGCGTACAGCCCGGTGTTGAACCACTGCGGACTATTGGGCGCGGCCATCTGCCGGGCCAGCATACAACAGGTTTCATCGTAAAAAGCCCGCGCGTCGCCGTCCGTATCAAAATAGCCGTGCTTCCGGCCCCAATCCATCCAGGTAAATGCCAGCCGGTGAAACACCTGCCGCGCGTCATGTTCCGCGCCGTCTTCGGGGAGCGCGCTCCCCGGATCATCGGCGGCGAGGGATTCAGGCGGCGTCCAGTCCTTCCAGGCGTACATCCGCTCCGGCGGCACGGCGGCGCGGCGAAAATACTTCTGGGCGATAATATCCCCGGCAATCTGGCTCCAGAATGACGGCACAATGACCGTATCTTCCCGGAAAATCGCCCTGCCGTCGTTGTTCCGTATCTCGCTTTTTCGCCGCTCAAAAACAATTCCGGCATAGGGCCCGCTTTCGGCCCTGGTGAAGTACCGTGTAACCTTCATATTCCCCCCCGTTGCATTACGTATAGCCGAGAGTATCGCAGAGGGCGGGGCGGGGAATCAAGCCTCCGGGGAAGCGCCGGTGTATGCGCCAATGCACCGGGAAGGCGCGGTCCGCGCCTCCGCGCGGGGAATTTTCGCACTTTTCCACAGGAAAACGGGATAAAAACAGGCCGTCATTGCCTGGAGGGCCGTTTTCCATACCCCGCCCCGGAAGGCGCGGAACGATGTTTCCTCCGCGCCGCCATACAAAAAAGAAGGCCGCCAGATGGCGGCCTTCTTTTTGCACGCTGTTTACCGGCGTGTACGGACAAAATCCCCGAAAGGATTTTGTCAATAATCCATACCGCCCATGCCGCCCATACCGCCGCCGGGGGCCGGGACGGGGTCTTTCTTTTCGGGAATGTCGGCGATGGCGCATTCCGTGGTGAGGAGCAGGCCCGCGATGGAAGCGGCGTTCTGAAGGGCGGAGCGGGTAACCTTTGCCGGGTCAATGATACCGGCCTTTACCATATCCACCCACTCAAGTTTGGCGGCGTCGAAACCCACGCCTTTTTTCTCGCTTTTCGCCCGCTCGGCAATTACCGCGCCGTCAAGACCGGCGTTCTCCGCGATCTGGCGGATGGGTTCTTCCAGAGCACGCTTCACAATCTTGAAGCCCACTTTTTCGTCATCGGTAAGGTTCGCGGTCTCGGCCTTGTCCAGGGCGATGGCGGCCTGAATCAGCGCCAGTTCGCCGCCGGGCACGATGCCTTCCTCAATGGCGGCGCGGGTGGCGGAGAGGGCGTCTTCCACCCGGTGTTTTTTCTCCTTGAGTTCCACTTCCGTAGCCGCGCCCACATTGATCACCGCGACGCCTCCGGCGAGCTTTGCCAGCCGTTCCTGCAGTTTTTCCCGGTCGTAATCCGAGGAAGTTTCCTCGATCTGCGCCTTGATCTGGGCAATCCGGTCCTTGATTTCTTTTTCCGTTCCCGCGCCGTTGATGATCGTCGTGTTGTCCTTGTCGATCTTGACGGTTTTTGCCTTGCCAAGCTGGGAAATATCGGTATTTTCCAGTTTGAGGCCCAGTTCTTCGGCAATAACCTCGCCGCCGGTGAGGATGGCGATATCTTCCAGCATGGCTTTACGCCGGTCGCCGAAGCCGGGGGCCTTGACCGCCACGGTTTTGAGCGTGCCGCGGAGCGAGTTCACCACGAGGGTGGAAAGGGCCTCGCCGTCAACGTCTTCGGCGATGATGAGGAGCGGCTTGCCGCTCTGGGCGATCTTTTCCAGCAGGGGAAGCAGGTCCTTCATGGAAGAAATTTTCTTGTCATGAAGCAGAATGTACACATCGTCATACACCGTGGCCATGGTGTCCCGGTCCGTAACAAAGTACGCGGAAATATAGCCCCGGTCAAACTGCATACCTTCCACAAATTCGATGGTGGTGTCCATCGTCTTTGATTCTTCAACCGTGATAACGCCGTCCTTGCCGACTTTTTCCATGGCGTCGGCAATGGTGGTGCCGATTTCGGCGTCATTGTTGGCGGAAACCGACGCGACGTGAGAAATCTCTTCCTTGTCCTTGATTTCTTTCGCGTTGCGCTTGATTTCCTCAACGGCGATTTCAACGGCCTTGTCGATGCCCCGCTTAAGCTCGATGGGGGTCATCCCGGCGGCCACAGACTTAAGGCCCTCCTTGACCAGGGAGTAGGCCAGAACGGTAGCCGTCGTGGTACCGTCCCCGGCCACATCGTTCGTCTTGGTGGCCACTTCCTTGAGGAGCTGCGCACCCATGTTTTCGTACGGGTCCGCCAACTCCACTTCCTTGGCAACCGATACGCCGTCTTTAGTTACCGTGGGGGCGCCGTATTTCTTCTCAAGAAGGACATTCCGCCCCTTGGGCCCCAGGGTTACTTTCACCGCTCTGGAAATCTGCTCAACCCCGGAAAGCAGTTTGCGCCGGCCATCTTCGTTGAACAACAATTGTTTAGCCATGTTTCTCTTTCTCCTCTTTAATACCCGGCATACGGGGAATGCCCCGGCTTTACGCCGATGGGGCGCTTATCCCCTGCTTTGCGCCGGGTTAGTATGAATATGGATTATCCTCCCATTATGAGGTGAGGAACACCTATAAAATACCCATAGAACGATGAAAAAGTCAATAATGTCTGAACGAACTTATGCGCCCGTCCGGGGGGTGAGCAAACCCCGGCGGTTTGGTACCATTGCCGCATGGGAATCATCATTTATACCGACGGCGGCTGTTCCGGGAACCCCGGCCCCGGCGGCTGGGCGTATGTTATCCTCCGGGGCGGCACGGACGGGGAAATCCTTGAGGAACGGTCCGGCGGCGAACGGGCAACCACAAACAACCGGATGGAGCTGACCGCGGCGATTAGGGCACTTGAACGTCTTGAGGCGCTGGAGGGCCAGTATGGCTACATCGCCGGGGAGACCGAACTGTACACGGACTCGCAGTACCTCCAAAAAGGCATGAACGAATGGCTTCCCGCCTGGAAGCGTAAAAACTGGCATACCGGCGGCAAAACCCCGGTCAAAAACCGCGACTTGTGGGAGCGCCTTGACGCCCTGGCCGCGCGCCGCGCGGTTTCCTGGCGCTGGGTCCGGGGCCACGCGGGGAACGCGTACAACGAGCGGTGCGATGCGCTCACCCAGGACGCGATTCGTGCCCAAACCGCGTAGCGGTTTGGGCTTGGGTTTTGCCGGAGGCAAAACCCCGCGTTCCCGCCTAGCCCTCCCGTCGGCCGCTCCCCCATTCACATCCGCATGGATGCGTGCCCAAACCGCGTGGCGGTTTGGGCTTGGGTTTTGCCAAAGGCAAAACCCCGCACTACCCCAACCATGAAGAATCCGCATGGATGCGGATTTTGGGCAATTGACAACTTCAAACGAAGCGTGATAACATACCGGTATGGATGACACC